>JBILYL010000161.1:0-6102 GCA_044377775.1 Bacteroidia bacterium | reverse complement strand
AATGGAATCTATTAAGAGAGATAGCAATAGAGTAGACATTGCAAAATTAGACTCCACAGAAAATACTGGTATAAATGTAACAGGTGGTTATATTATTAAAAATGACTATTGGGACTCAAGTAATAGTTGGCTACTTAATTACCATCCGATAGATCATCCAACATTTAATGTAAATTTAGTTTATGATTATCCTAAACCAACTTCAATTACCCCTCAACAAAAAACATACATTCAAACGTATATAAATGATTTTGAAACCGCTTTATATGGAGCAAATTTCGCTGATACACTAAATGGATATAAAAAATACATCAGCACAAAATCATTTATTGATTATCTTATCATCAATGAATTGGCTAGAAATAATGACGGCTTTAAAAAAAGCAGCTATTTTCATAAAGATAATAATACAGCTACTGCTGTTTCTAAACTAAAAGCCGGACCTGTTTGGGATTTTGATTGGGCATGGAAAAACATAAATGAATGTTCTATTTTTTCAGCAACAGACGGATCAGGTTGGGCACATCATATAAATGATTGTGGCCCAGACGTAAACTCAACAGGTTGGTTTGTTCGACTTATGCAAGATACTGTATTTCAAAATACACTGCGTTGTAGATGGGAATATTTCAGATCAACTATTTTAAGTAGCAGCAATCTTAATAATTATATCGATTCAATTTCAATCTATTTAAATGCTGCTCAAAATCGTCATTTTCAAAGATGGGGAAATTTAGGAGTGAGCACAGGAACACCTGAAATGGAAGCTGATCCAACTACTTTTGCCGGACAAATTACAAAATTTAAAGACTGGATAGATTTACGTATTGCATGGCTAGATTTAAATATACCTGGCAATACATTTAACTGCGATTTCACATCGGTGGAAGAAATAGAAACGATTCCTGCGAATTTTAGTTTTTTCCCTAATCCAGCAAACGATAATTTAACTGTTTTTTCGAATACAACAGATCTAATAAATCAGATTGAATTGTTTGATATAAATGGTAAACTAATAATGAAAATAAATGTTAATGCCAATCAAGTAAGCATAAATGTTACAGATTTATCAAACGGAATATATATATGTAAAGTATATAATTCATCCGCAAAAATCAAAACCGAAAAAATCGTATTAATCCATTAATTATTTAAGCCAAATGAAAAAATATTTTCTACCTATTATATCAATTTTTATAGTTTCAATAACACAAGCACAAACTTTTACAAATACTACTGGAGGGAGCATCACAGATGATAATGCATACAACTACTATCCCATACCTGTTAGTGGTTTGCCTACAGCTATAAATACAAGCACATTTGGGATAGAATCAATTACTATAAATGTATTACATACTAATGACGTAGATCTTAGAATGAAATTACAATCACCATCCGGTTCAATTTATGTTATTACATCTTTCGCTGGAGGAACAGGAAACAATTATACAAATACAGTATTTAACGATTCGGCAGCAACATCGATAAGTAGCGGAACTGCACCTTTCACAGGTGTTTTCAAACCTGTAGAAGCCTTAGCATCCTTTAATAATGGGCAAAATCCGAATGGAACCTGGAATTTAATGATTCGAGATCAAACTGTGGGTGAAGTCGGAAATGTTACTTCCTGGAGTATCAAATTTAGCAATACACCAGCGGGATACATTAATTTCACAAGCTCTAATTTACCAATTGTTATTATTAATACAGGAGGAGTTGCAATCCCTAATGAACCTAAAATAGATGCATTAATGGGAATCATTTATAATGGTGTTGGAGTAAGAAATTACTTAACAGACCCATTTAATAATTACAACAACAAAATTGGAATCGAAATCAGAGGTTCAAGTTCTTCCAGCTTTCCACAAAAAAGTTATGGCTTAGAGACACGAGATGTAAATGGCACTCAAAAGGACACGATGATTTTGGGAATGCCTGTTGAACACGATTGGATTTTATATGCGCCATATGATGACAAAACATGTATGAGAAATGTATTGAGCTACGATATCGCAAACAAAACAGGACACTACGCTTCTCGTACTCAGTTTTGTGAATTGATTATTAATGGACAATACAAGGGTATATACGTGATGATGGAAAAAATAAAAAGGGATGATAACAGAGTGAGTATAGCAAAATTATTACCTACTGATATTACTGGCGATGATCTAACAGGAGGCTACATCATTAAAGTTGACAGAGACGATGGAGTTGGAAGCTATTGGACATCAACATATCCTTCTGCTTCGGGTTCCTCTATTAAATTTGTTCATGAATACCCTGAAAATGGGACTATCGTTCCTCAACAAAGAGCCTATATTCAATCGTATATGGATACAGTTGAAAATGTATTGAATAGCACAACATTTGATGATCCAATTAATGGTTATAGAAAATATATAGGAGTAAATTCATTTATTGATTATTTTATTTTAAATGAAGTAAGTAAAAATGTTGATGGCTACCGCCTAAGTGCATTTTTGTTTAAAGATAAACAAAGTAATGGAGGTAAAATTAAAGCCGGTCCCGCTTGGGATTATAACTTAGCTTGGTGGAATGCTAATTATTGTGAAGGTAGCGATACTACTGGCTGGGCTTATGATTTTTCATCTGTTTGCGGTTCCGATACATGGCAAGTACCTTTCTGGTGGGGAAAATTATTACAAGATCCTACTTATACTGCCCAATTAAGATGCAGATGGGATGAATTGCGTTTAACAACATTAAGCATTCCGGTTTTAAATAATTACGTTGATTCAATAGCAGCATATCTTAACGAATCTAAAACAAGACATTTCACAGCTTGGCCTATTTTAGGAATATATACGTGGCCAAACCCGAGTCCGCTTCCATCAGATTATTCTGGAGAAATTACTGCATTAAAAACATGGATAAACGACCGTATAATTTGGATGGATTCTAATCTTCCAGGTGTTTGTAATGTTGGCATAAACGAAGCCGTTTTAAATCAATCAAACATTTATATTTATCCTAATCCTTCTAGTAATTTATTTCACGTTCAATTCTATTTAGCACATTCCGAATCTTTAAAAATTGTAGTGCTCGATCTATTAGGAAAAGTAGTTAAGACTATTGATCAAACATCATTTTCTTCAGGCGAAAATGAGATTGAAATAAATTTTGAGGATTCGAATTTAAAGAATGGGATGTATATTTTAAATATTCAATCAAGCAGGGGAGTAGTTTCTAAAAAGATTTCGATAATTAAATAAAAATTATTTTAAGGGAAAGTCAATAGTTTCAAATTGACTTTCTCTTAAAATAAAAAGGGGTGTTAAAATTGTCAGAAGTTAGGCAATGTATTTTGTTGATTTAATCTTACATTAGTGTAAAATTAAGAAAATGAAAAAGATTACTCTGCTAACAATTTTTGTATTCGCAATAATAATTTCAAAATCACAAACATACTCAAGTGCAGCGGGCGGTGCCATTCCTGACGGTGGACCGATGGTTCAGTTTCCAATGACAGTATCGGGATTAAGTCCAGCTACCATTGACACCATCTTTGGCATTGAAACCATTTGTTTTAATATTACTCATACCTGGGATGCAGATCTAAATATATCTTTACAATCACCCGATGGTACAATTGTGGATCTGTCAGTTGCTAACGGAGGCAGTGGTGATGACTATACAAACACGTGCTTAAATTCGTTTGCAACAAACTCTATTGTAATAGGCAATGCTCCGTTCACAGGCACATTCAGACCACAAGGATTTATTGGTGCTTTTAATAACGGACAAATTGGAAATGGTATCTGGAAATTATTGATTGAAGACACCTATGGTGCAGACCTTGGAAACCTTATTGACTGGAGCATTACTTTCGGAAATACGCCTGCTCATCCTTTTAATTTCAAGTCATCTGATCTGCCGATTGTAGTAATAAACACTGGTGGAGCTGCAATTCCGAACGAACCAAAGTTACAAGTACAAATGGGAATTATTTTCAATGGGATAGGTGTTCGGAATTATTTAACAGATCCATACAACAACTATAACAATAAAGTAGGGATTGAAACTCGCGGGTCCAGTTCTTCCGGCTTTCCCCAAAAAACATATGGTTTTGAAACGCGTGATATCAACGGAACAAAAAAAGACACGATACTATTAGGAATGCCAACAGAGCACGATTGGATCTTATATGCTCCTTATGATGATAAAACCTGTATGCGAAATGTGTTGAGTTATGATATCGCAAACAAAACCGGTCATTACGCCTCACGGACACAGTTTTGTGAATTGGTTATCAATGGGCAGTATCAGGGAATTTATGTAGTAATGGAAAAGGTAAAACGAGATAATAATCGGGTAAATATTTCCAAATTATTAACGACTGATATCAGCGGAGATCAGCTTACTGGCGGGTATATCATTAAAGTGGACAGAGACGATGGACCGGGAAGTTACTGGACATCCCCCTACCCGGCGGCTGATGGCTCCAATGTAAATTTTGTTCATGTCTATCCTGAAAACGGGACCATTGTCCCTCAGCAACGGAATTACATCATGGCGTATGTGGATACTGTTGAAAATGTATTGGCTAGTCCGACTTTTGCAGATCCCATAAATGGATACAGAAAGTATATTGGTGTGAATACGTTCATTGATTATTTTATCCTGAATGAGGTAAGTAAAAATGTTGACGGATATCGCTTGAGTACATTTTTATACAAAGACAAACAAAGCAGTGGCGGAAAGTTAAAAGCAGGACCGGCATGGGATTACAACCTTGCATGGTGGAATGCAGATTATTGCGGGGGAGATGTTACCAGCGGATGGGCCTATGATATCGGAAGTGTTTGTCCGGGTGGCTGGCAACCCAATTTCTGGTGGGCACGCTTATTACAAGATCCATCTTACACAGCTCAGTTGCGTTGCAGATGGGACGAACTAAGGTTAACGACTTTAAGTATTCCTGTTTTAAATAATTATGTGGATTCGATAGCGGCTTATTTAAACGAATCACAGGCACGCCATTTCACTGCATGGCCAATTTTAGGCGCCTATACCTGGCCAAATCCAAGTCCTATCCCAACAGATTATCCCGGAGAAATTACGGCACTAAAAACATGGATAAATGATCGTATCCTGTGGATGGATGCAAATTTACCAGGAGTGTGTAATGTTGGAATAAATGAAAGCACTTTAACTGAAACTAATTTTACAGTTTTTCCAAATCCGTTCGGCAACTCTTTCAGTGTTCATTTTTATTTACCTACGTCTCAACAACTGACTATTCAAATTACGGATGTGTTAGGGAAACTGGTTAAAAAGGTGGATCAGGAAACATATTCTGAAGGCGAAAACACCATTTCCATTGATCTGACTGCATCAAGTCTGAATAAAGGATTATACCTCATGACCATCACAACTGCGAATGGAATAATTGTAAAAAAACTGAACAAAATGGAGTAAATACCAGCTTTTAGGTATTGGATTGATCCTAGAATCTTCTCAAATTTGCAGGGTACATGAATTTACCGCAAAACATATTTTATATTCCTGAGGCGATCACAGAAAATGTCGCAACCAGTTTGTGGAGTTTTTATCCTGAAACGATCGAATGTAAAAAACTGAAAAAAAAATGTTGCAAAAACTATAAAAAGGAAAAACGCTGTAAACGTTGTCCGATGCATTCATAACCATTTCTTTTTTCTGAAATAGACCATTAAAGAAATCATTACAGTAAGCATTATTGCCCATGTAACTGGGTAGCCCCACTTTGAGCGGAGTTCTGGCATCATCTCGAAATTCATTCCATATACTCCGGCAATAAAGGTAACAGGAACAAAAATAGTTGTGATGATCGTTAACACTTTCATTACTTCATTCATTTTATTACTGACACTTGAAAGATAAATATCCATCATTCCTGAAAGTAAATCACGATAAGTTTCAACAGTGTCGATCACACGAATGGTATGATCATGTACATCCCGCAAATAAATATCTGTAGTAGGTTTGATTAACAACGTTTCACTGCGTTCCATATTGTTGATCAATTCACGCATCGGCCAAACAGATTTTCTTATATAGATCATCTCTCTTTTCATATCGTGTAACTGACGCATG
>JBILYL010000077.1:0-9623 GCA_044377775.1 Bacteroidia bacterium | reverse complement strand
TTTCTTTAGTGGGCTCATCAATTAGATCCTCTTCCAACACTTCGATCCTATCACCAATTTTTTCAAGGATACCAAAATAACAATCGACCACAGCATCAACTAAAGCATAGGATAAATAATCAGCACCCATTTTGCGGATGCGGCCTTTCCCGGAACGGATCCTGTTTCGGATCACATCAAACGCATCGCCACCTTCTGCTTCTTGAAAAGAAATAACGATTCCATCCATCAACACAACACTTAATTGCTCCGACATCAATTCGGAATTATAATAAAGCATTTTCATGATCGATACGACATAATTATCATACTCTTCAAATTTCGGGCGCTGGTTGGTATTAACAATATCCTCAAGAGTAAGCGGATGAATATTAAAATGCTTTCCGATCGCATCGATAAATTCCACATTGTGAATTCCATCTACGTTAAGCCATCTTACCAATTTAGGATCAATCATACTCAAACATTCAGAAAGGTCATAAAACTCTTTCTCAATAAATTCAGTTTCATTGTACTCTATTAGTGAAATCTTTACCCGATTCGTTTGCTTATCACCTAAGTAAACCAATGTCCCCGGGGGTGCACCTGCTTTATTTGTTTTGTTTACCATCATGATAACATTTTATTTATTCTTCCTCATCGTTCTGTTCTTCCTTTTTCTCTTTGCTCTTTTTCCCTTCTGCTTTTTTTCCCTCAACAACAATTACGATCTCCCCTTTTACTGTCTTCGTTTTAAAATAGTCAGCCAATTCCTGCAGTGTACCTCTTTTGTTCTCCTCAAACATCTTTGACAATTCTCTAGAGATAGAAGCGTTTCTGCCGGCACCAAAATATTCAATAAATTGTTCCAGGGCTTTTACCAACCGGTGAGGCGATTCATAAAAAATCATCGTGCGGTGCTCATTAACCAAGGCTTTTATTTTTGTTTGACGACCTTTTTTTTGTGGCAAAAAACCTTCAAAACAAAATGTATCACTGGGTAAGCCAGAGTTTACCAACGCTGGCACAAAGGCTGTTGCACCAGGCAAACATTCAACTTCAATCCCTTTTGATATACATTCACGGATCAATAAAAATCCAGGATCAGAAATACCAGGTGTTCCGGCATCTGTTATCAATGCGATTTTTTCACCATTTGCGATGCGCGCAGAAATCATCTCCACTGTTTTATGTTCGTTGTGCATATGATGCGCAAACATCTTTTTGTTGATGTCTAAATGCTTTAATAAAATGCCCGACTTGCGGGTATCCTCTGCCAGGATCAAATCAACTTCCTTCAAAATACGGATAGCACGAAGTGTTATGTCTTCAAGGTTTCCGATAGGTGTGGGGACTATATAAAGTTTCAATTTTTAGGTTTTAAAGTTTAAAATACTGCATGCTTAATTGCGTAATTATTGAATCTATTCCTGGAGGCGCTCACCAAACTTTGTGATCAATTTAAATAAGTTTTCGAACTCATTCAAAGGTAATGTTTCCGGCCGATCATAAATATCGTGATATGCTTTTATTCCGCCCATCGTATATATAAAAAATGCTTTTACTCCTTTTTCAGAAAAATAATAGTGGTCGCTATTGGACGACTTTCCGCGAATTTTTACATCTTTGATAAAAGCATTCGTTAGATTGATTTCTTTCAATAGGTCAAATTCCGGTTTATATATAGAACCATTTACTACCGTAATTCCTTCCTCACCCGTTCCCATGATGTCCATATTAAAAACGAATTTTATATTCCTTAACAGGAATATTGGATTATCTGTAAAATATTTCGAACCCAGCAAGCCAACTTCCTCCCCGCAAAATGCTATAAAAACAACAGAACACCTCGGTTTATTTTCCGGTTGTGAATAGTGATTCGCTAGATTAAGCAACATCGCACAGCCACTGGCATTGTCATTCGCTCCTGGAAAATAAACATCCTTTCCCATTTGCCCCAGATGATCATAGTGTGCCGAATAAATTATAAACGAATCAGGATAAACAGAACCCTGAACAAAACCAATTACATTTTGTGAAACATGTTTAGGAATAAATTTGTTGGTAATATCAAAAGTAATTTCTTTGGGTTTTACAAGTAATGATGTTCTTAAGATTTCTATTATAGCGAAGTCATTTGTTGATTGAGACATGCTCCAAGTTAACTTGTCCTTTAAGGATACAATTGCTTTTGCATTAATACTATTACCAAGAATATCATATAATTCTTTAGTTTGTTTTCCAGTATCGGTTACAAGTACAACTTTATCTTTAAAATCGGTTTTAAGAAATTTGCGATACTTTTTTTTGTTTTCAATCAATTGATCATCAGCAAACACAATTTTGCAATTCCCTCTTGATGTCGGGGAATGCGCATAAATAACAAAGTCTTTTCCCGGACTTAGTTCTTTACCATTGATTTGAACCGAAACATTTTCAGGAAACGTATTTATCCCAAAACTCAACTTCTGATAATAATCTTCACCGAATGATTTTAATCCAATTTTAGAAAACTCATTTTTAAGATAATTGGCTGCAATACTATCACCGCCATTAACATAGCCTCTTCCGTGCATACTTTCGGATGTCAGGGTATCAACAATCTTACGGGCATACGCATAAACTTCTTCTTTTGTTATTTCCTGAGAGGAAAGTGAAAAGATAGCAGAATAAAACAGCAGTATGAGGAGAAGTATTTTGATGCGCATAATTTTTTTGTAAACTGATCGGAATGCCTATCCAACTCAGGAGAATATTCCACCGAGGCTTAACTATATCGTCTGTCTACTAAATCGAACAACCGTTTTACTGTTTCTTTTTCAACATCCCATTCATACAATTGCTGCAAGTTACTTAGATAGTCCATTGCCGATTCTAAACTTCCTGCATTATTCAATTGCTGAATTGCAATGCTGTACTCCTGCATATTTCCTCCAAAAAGTTCGTTTGCAAATAAAAATTTATCATTGAACCCTATTGCCTTATTTATATCATCAATTGATGGTTTCTGAAGCTTATTGACAACTGGTTTTTCTTCTTTTTTTTCGATCTTTTTTTCAACCTTAGGCTTTTCAGCCACAGGTGGTAATTCACTGCCAAACAAGTCGATGGGCTTCTCTGTGTTTTCAACCGGCTTAACGGGCTCCGGCTTTAATTCTGTTTTCGGAGGCTCAACAACCACTTTTTCAACTACAGGGTCCTCTACTTTTACTTTTGTTACTGGTTTATCAGCAAATACCGGCAATGAATTCAGATGGTTGAATACAATCGATTTCTGATATAATTTTTCGATTTTATGAAGGATCAACTCCAATTCCAACTGTGGAATATGCACTTTATCGCCTATATTGTCGGAGTGTTCCTTAATGCTATTGATCAATGCAGCGATCTCTTTTCTGATGTCGGACTTGTCCATGATTTAATTTTACCGGGTTAAAAAACAAAACGCTTTTTTGACTAAATTTGTTGTGCTCCAAAACAAAGGGATCTTTTAAAAATATCTGTCGTTTTGCACATCCCGAAGTTTATATCCGGGATCTTATTTTGAATAAAAATACATTAAAATTGCGAATATTAAACTAAGATTTTTTCAAACAAAATCAACAATATGTTCCTCGAAAACACCATTCATCTTCATAAACGCAAAGGCTCCATCGAAGTCATTTGCGGCTCTATGTTTTCAGGCAAAACCGAGGAACTTATCCGCAGAATGAAACGTGCTCAATACGCAAAACAGAAAGTGGAAATTTTTAAACCAGAAATCGATACACGCTATGATGATGTCAAAGTTGTATCCCATGAAGGTAATTCTATTCATTCTACTCCCGTTCCAGCCTCTTCACACATTTTATTGTTGGCGAGTGATGTTGATGTAGTCGGCATTGACGAAGCGCAGTTTTTTGATGCAGGGCTCGTTGATGTCTGCAATCAGCTTGCCGACAGCGGAATACGAGTGATTGTAGCCGGCCTTGATATGGATTATTTAGGAAAACCTTTCGGTCCGATTCCTTCTTTACTGGCAACTGCTGAACATGTTACCAAAGTACATGCGATTTGCATGCGCTGTGGAAACGTTGCCAATCACTCACACCGCATTTCTGAAGATTCAGCCTTGGTAGTGCTTGGCGAAACAAATAATTACGAACCACTTTGCAGAGGTTGCTTTGTGGCTGCAAAAAAATAAGATGAACTACGCCATATCCGATATCGCTTCTGTAATTAATGGGAAATTAAATGGCAACACTGCTGCTTCAATTAAGAATTTATTAATTGATAGCCGTACATTATCGAACCCAGAAACTTCCTTATTTTTTGCCATCAAAGGTGAACGACATGATGGACATGCATACTTGGCAGATCTATACGAAAAAGGAGTACGGAATTTCGTTGTTTCTGCTTTACCTTCAAAGACAGGGGCCTTTTCCGATGCCCGATTTATTTTAGTTAATGATACTCTTCTCGCTTTACAACAACTTTGTGCGCATCACCGCCAACAATATAAAATTCCGGTTATCGGAATCACAGGCAGCAATGGTAAAACTATTGTTAAAGAATGGTTATACCAACTCATGCGGGAAGATAAAAACATTGTCCGCAGTCCGAAAAGTTTCAACTCTCAGGTGGGAGTTCCGCTTTCTGTTTGGCAGATCTCGGAGGAACACGACTTAGCCATTTTTGAAGCAGGCATTTCAAAACCTAAGGAAATGCGATTGCTCGAAAACATTATTCAACCAACTATTGGCATTGTAACAAACATCGGGCAAGCACACGATGAGAATTTTGAAAATCAAAAACAAAAAGTATGTGAGAAATTAAAACTGTTTTTGAATTCGGAAGTGCTGATTTATTGTAAAGATTATTTATCTATTCACGATGAAATAACGACAAACAAATCGTTTTCGGATGCTAAATTTTTTACCTGGTCAAAAAAATTACGTGCCGATCTATTGATCGGACGTATAACAAAAACAGAAACAGATACAGAAATACAGGGTGTTTATAAAAATGATTTTATCCGAATAACAATTCCGTTAACGGATGAAGCCAGTATCGAAAATGCTATTCACTGCTGGGCAACAATGCTTTATTTGGGTTACGAAAACAAAGTGATAACCGAACGCATGCGATTACTTAGTCCGGTTGCTATGCGTTTGGAATTAAAAGAAGGGATCAACAACTGTTCCATCATCAACGACAGTTACAATTCCGATTTAGGATCTTTAGCGATCGCTTTGGATTTCTTAAATCAACAAAAACAACATCCCAAAAAAACACTTGTCTTATCAGATATTCTTCAGAGCGGACAAAATGATACAATGCTTTACAAAGAGGTGGCAGAGCTTATTCACAAAAAAGGAATTTCTCGCCTGATAGGGATCGGTGAAGGTATTTCATCTCAGGCGGATCAATTCAATTGTGAAAAAAGTTTTTTCAGATCAACAGGAGATTTTTTACAGCAATTCAACAATTCCTTTTTCAGAGATGAAACAATTCTCCTGAAAGGTGCACGTGCATTTAGTTTCGAAGCCATCAGCAAGATCATTCAGCAAAAGGCCCATGAAACTGTTTTGGAAATTAATTTAAATGCCATCGTTCACAACTTAAATTATTTCCGATCTAAATTAAAAGCTGACACCAAAATTATGGCGATGGTAAAAGCTTTTTCTTATGGAAGTGGAAGTTTTGAAATTGCCAATATCCTTCAATTTCACCGTGTTGATTACCTGGCAGTCGCATACGCGGATGAAGGGATTGAATTGCGCAAAGCCGGCATTACTATGCCAATAATGGTGATGAATCCCGAAGAACAAAGTTATGATGCAATGATTCAATACAATCTTGAACCTGAAATATATAGTTTTAGGGTATTGAGTTTGTTTGAGGAAACCTTAAAACGCAGCGAACGAAATAATGTTCAGCCCATCCCTGTTCACATTAAACTCGATACCGGCATGCACCGCTTGGGCTTTGATGAAGATGAGGTAAATGAATTGATCGTTCGCATCAGCAATAATAAACATCTAAAAATAAAATCCATTTTCTCACATCTAGCAGCAAGTGATGAAGGCGAACACGATGATTTTACATGGCAACAAATTAAAAAGTTAAATGTGATGAGTGAAAAAATAAAATCACACTTTAACTATCCGATCATAAAACACATTTTAAACTCAGCAGGTATTACACGTTTTCCGGACGCACAATTTGAAATGGTAAGACTGGGAATCGGCTTATATGGTATTGGAGCAAACGCAACCGAACAAGCACAATTACAAAATGTGAGCACATTAAAAACCAGCATTTCACAGATAAAAAATATTCCGGCAAAAGAAACCATTGGCTACAGCAGAAAAGGTGTGGCCAGCCGCGACATACAAATTGCAACTGTTCCCATTGGTTATGCAGATGGGCTTAGCCGTAAACTCAGCAATGGTGCGGGAAAAATGATCGTTAAAGGGAAAGAAGCGCCTATCATTGGAAATGTATGCATGGATATGTGTATGATAGACATCACCGATATTCAAGCAAACGAAAATGATGAAGTAATTATTTTTGGCGACCTTAATCCAATCACCGAAGTGGCAAAAGACATTGGCACTATTCCGTATGAAGTATTGACAAATGTTTCAAGAAGAGTAAAGAGAGTTTATTATCAGGAATAATTAACTGATCGTCATTGCAAGGCACGAAGCAATCTCCATCATTTATTAGTCATACAACAACGTTGTATTATAAGCTCTTTACAAAGGTATACAGATTAAAATCTTTATTCTTTAATGCTTCTTCAATCCGATCTTTAAGATCACTTTTAGAAACACCCTTCATCTTTTTATTCTGAATCAATCGATAAGCTTTTTCAGCAAAAAGATAAGAACGTTTTGTATTTACTCCGACCTTATTATGTTTGTCAATTGCTTCGATCAACTCATCAACTCCTTCTCCTTTTGTAGCAATCGCTTTTATTACAGGAATATTCCAAGCAGTTGCTTCCTTGGAATGCACCATCTGAACAATATTTTTAATGAACGTATTCGCTCCGTCTCTATCCGATTTATTCACCACAAAAATATCCGCAATTTCCATGATCCCCGATTTTATTGCCTGTACATCATCACCCGATTCAGGAACAAGTACCAAAACTGTTGTATCTGCCAATCCTACAATCTCCACTTCACTCTGCCCAACACCTACAGTTTCCACAATAATATAATCAAATAAAGAAGCGCGCATCACATCTACGATCTCGATTATTTTTGCAGATAAACCACCCAATGAACCTCGCGTGGCCAATGAGCGGATAAACACTTTTTCATTATTAAAATGTTCCGACATACGCAATCTGTCACCCAGTAAGGATCCGAAATTAAAGGGAGAGGTAGGATCGATTGCGATCACTCCTACAGATTTGTTTTCATCCGTTAATTTTTTGATAAGTGCATTGATCAATGTACTTTTTCCTGCTCCTGGAGGACCTGTTACACCGATAACAGGAACAGTCCTGATAAATTTCAAGGAAGTAAGAATCTCTTCATAGCCGGCCAATTCATTTTCAACAATGGTAATGCAACGCGCCAATGCTTTTTTGTCGCCTTGTTGCAGTTGTTGTATGAGTGATTGAGTGGTTGACATGATTACAAATATAGCATATAAATATGAAAATTAAACCACATAGAAACATAGATAAAAAAGGTGCTGTGCTTTACATAGCTAACACTAACTGCAGACATAGCTCTCTGTGAAAAATATTTTTTTTCTTTACTATCCTCCTTTTCTATGTTCCTACGTGGTTAAAATTGTGTTACTTTTGTGAAATACAAAGCAATCTATAAATGCCACAACTATCCGTTATCATTATAACGTTTAATGAAGAAAAAAACATTGGTCGCTGCCTTGAGTCCATTCAGGGAATTGCTGACGATGTTGTGATTGTGGATTCCTTTTCTTCTGATGCAACTGAAAGCATTTCCAAAAAATACGATATAAATTTCATCTCCCGAAAATGGGAAGGTTATTCGGAAACAAAGAATTTTGCAAACTCACAAGCCAAACACGATTGGATTTTATCCTTGGATGCTGATGAAGCATTATCCGAAGAATTGAGAAAATCTATTCTAAAAGCAAAGGAAGAAAAAGAATTAAAGATTTATAAATTTCATCGTCTAACCAACTACTGCGGTTCTTGGATAAAGCATTGCGGATGGTATCCCGATACTAAAATCAGGATCTTCGATAGAAGAATCACCAAATGGGAAGGTATTATTCATGAAAAACTGGTGATCAACTCCGATCAGAATGCGATTTTATTAAAGGGTGATTGTTTGCATTACAGCTACTATTCAATGGAACAGCATTATATGCAGGCTCAAAAATTTACCGACATTGCTGCTAAGGAATTATTTGATAAAGGCCAAACCGCTTCCATCATTAAGTTAATGATTAGTCCTGCAGTAAAATTCATTCGCGATTATTTTATAAACTTAGGTTTTTTAGATGGGAAAGCAGGGTATATTGTTTGCCGCATTTCCGCATATGCAACCTACCTCAAATACAAAAAATTGCGTGATCATTATTCTGTAAAAAAATAAATGCCTCTAAAAAACAACATACAACGGATCATCATCAGCCGCACCGATGCCATCGGAGATGTTATACTTACATTGCCTTTGTGCGGTATCATCAAACAAAAATATCCTAAGGCAAAAATTATTTTCCTTGGGCGAACCTATACCGAAGCCATCATTAAATGCTGTGAATCCGTTGACGAATTCATCAATGCGGATGTCCTTTTAAAAATGGATGACACAACTGCTGCTCAAGAATTAAAAAAGTTGAATGCAGATGTTTTCCTGCATATTTTCCCTAATAAAAAGTTGGCTGCATTGGCAAAAAAAGCGGGAGTTGCAATTAGAATCGGAACAACAAATCGTTTATTTCATTGGGGAAAAGTAAATTCATTTGTCCGGTTAAGTAGAAAAAACTCCGAATTGCATGAGTCACAGTTAAATTGTAAACTGCTAGAGCCATTGGGAATACATGCTTTACCATCCCTGAAGGAACTTTCTGAATTCACTGGATTTACGAAAATTCCATCTGCGGAAAGCAATAGTACTGATATAATAGATCCTTCAAAGATCAATGTGATCTTGCATCCAAAATCAAATGCAAGTGCTCGTGAGTGGAGCCTGGAAAATTATAAAAAGTTAATTAAACTACTACCCGAGGAAAAGTATAAAGTATTCATCAGCGGTACTGATAAAGAAAAAATACAGCTTCATGATTGGATGAGAACCTTGCCAGCATATGTACAAGATGTTACAGGAAAATTTTCACTGAACGAATTTATTCACTTCATCAGCAAAGCAGATTATTTAGTTGCTGCTAGTACGGGACCTCTTCACATTGCTGCTGCCTGTGGTATTGGAGCTATTGGCATTTATCCTCCTATCAAACCAATGCACCCCGGAAGATGGCAACCTATTGGTAAAAATGCACAATTTGTTTGTGTTAACAGATCCTGCTTCGATTGTAAAAAGTCGCCACAAAACTGCCATTGCATGAATGAGGTTCAGCCACTGCAGGTTGCTTCCTTGTTGTTGAATAAACGCTAATTTTTTTTCGGGGAATAAATAAACAGCAGGAAAGAA
>JBILYL010000197.1:0-5504 GCA_044377775.1 Bacteroidia bacterium | reverse complement strand
TGACGGGAATGTGCTGCATATTTATAACTAAATAAACCCTTGTGTGTTTTTAGCACATTACTTTATTGAACATAAAAAAAGCCTGAACAATGTTCAGGCTTTTTTCTTACAATTTAGCTTAGTATCTGTATGCATCTGATTTGAACGGACCTTCAACTGCAACACCAATGTATGCTGCTTGATCTGCACTTAAAACATCCAGTTCACAGTTGATTTTCGCCAAATGTAAACGAGCTACTTTTTCATCAAGTTGTTTTGGAAGTGTGTATACTTTGTTTTCATACTTATCGGTATGCAACCATAATTCTAACTGTGCCAATGTTTGATTTGTAAATGAATTACTCATTACAAAAGAAGGGTGACCGGTAGCGCAACCTAAATTCACTAAGCGTCCTTCAGCCAGAACAATAATATCTTTTTTATCGATTGTGTATTTATCAACCTGAGGTTTGATTTCATCTTTTGTAGAACCGTAATTTGAATTCAACCAAGCCATATCAATTTCATTATCGAAATGACCGATGTTACAAACGATCGCATTGTTTTTCATCGCTCTGAAATGACACTCAGAAATAATGTTTTTATTTCCTGTTGCAGTAACAATAATGTCAGCCTCTTTTACTGCTGTATCCATTTTCTGAACCTGGTAACCATCCATTGCAGCTTGCAATGCACAGATAGGATCAATTTCAGTTACAATAACACGAACACCTTGTGAACTCAATGATTCAGCAGAGCCTTTTCCAACATCACCATAACCTGCAACAACTGCAACTTTACCAGCCAACATTAAATCAGTAGCTCTGCGTATTGCATCTACTAATGACTCTCTGCAACCATATTTATTATCAAATTTTGATTTCGTAACAGAATCGTTTACGTTGATTGCAGGAATATGCAATGTTCCGTTTTTCATCCGTTCGTATAAACGGTGAACACCTGTAGTTGTTTCTTCAGACAATCCTTTGATATCTTTGATCAATTCAGGGAATCTATCAAATACCATATTTGTTAAATCACCACCATCATCTAAGATCATATTCAAGGGTTTGCGATCTTCTCCAAAAAATAAAGTTTGCTCGATACACCAATCAAATTCAACTTCGTTCATACCCTTCCAGGCATAAACTTGAATTCCTGCTTCTGCAATTGCAGCAGCAGCATGATCTTGAGTAGAGAAGATATTACATGAAGACCAAGTAACTTCAGCGCCTAACTCTTTTAATGTTTCAATCAAAACTGCTGTTTGAATAGTCATGTGCAGACAACCTGCGATACGAGCTCCGGCCAAAGGCTGAGAGTTACCATATTCAGCACGTAATGCCATTAAGCCTGGCATTTCTGCTTCAGCAAGTTTAATTTCTTTTCGTCCCCATGCAGCAAGAGACATATCCTTAACTTTGTTTTTTACGAATTTTTCCACAGTTGAATTTGACATTTTTATAGTTGTTTTTTAATTTAAAAAAGAAGTGCGAAATTAGTTGTTATTGGAATAACAAACAAATTTCGCACTTGTTTAAATGTTATTTAAATTATTTGGAAGAAGGCCAAACAACTTTACCCGTTTTATCAATATAAGAAAGAACACCTGCATAACTTACATAAGCAAGGCCTTTATTAAAATCAGAAACGAAATCAGAACCGCGTGCTATTAAGATCTTACCTGATTTATCAATGTATTGCCATTTTGCGTCTTTTGAAAAACCACCTGTTAAAGGAGATGTACTAATACACGCTAAACCATCAAAAAAAGAACTTGCTCCTGTATAAATAGGATTAATAATCACTTTTCCGGTTTTATCTATGTATCCGAATTTTCCGGTTTTATAGTCTCCGACACGGATACATGCTAATCCATCAGAGAAAGTATATGCACGATCAAACTGAGGCTCGATAACCATTTTGCCTGACTTATCGATATATCCCCACTTCCCTGTTTTTTCATCACCAATTCTTACATTTGTTAATCCTTCAGAAAACTCGAATGTTTCATCGTATTTAAAATCAACAACAACTTTACCTGTTTTATCAATAAAGCCCCATTTTCCATTTTTCTTTACACGCGCCAATCCTTCTTTAAAATCCCAGCCGCCATCATACTCCGGCTTTACTACTATAGTTCCAGACTTGTCGATATATGCGAATTTCAATCCGATTTGCAAGCGCGCCATCCCTTCAGAAAATTTGTAAGCATGTTCGCACTTTGGAGTTAGAATTATTTTTCCGCTTTTATCAATGTATGTATATTTAGCTCCTTGTTTCACACAAGCTAATCCATCAGAAAAATAACCATCTGTTTTCTGGTCGAATTGAGCGGGAATAACCATTTTACCTGTTGCATCAATAAAACCACGCTTGCCACCTTGTTTCACAACGGCCAACCCTTCAAAAAACTTTTCAGAATATTCATACTGAGCCGGCAAAACCGTTTTTCCAGTTTTGTTAATGTAACCGTATTTTCCTTTTTCACTAAAAGGATACAATGTTTCCTGTGCCATTACAGCTGCCTGACCGAACAATGCAACTAAAACAATACTTACAAATCTGATTTTGATGAGTGTAGATTTCATACGTTTTTTAGGTAATTTTTTGTAAATATCTAAAAAAAAAATGAAAAAGAGAACATTTTATGGATCAAATTAATTTTGACATAAATCATGCTTCCATCAAATGAATTATTTAATATTGCTTGAAAATCCATCTTAGGATCTATATGCAAACATCCATTTACACTAAAATATTCAAAAGTAAGGCTGAAGGGAAGAAACTTTTTGCTGTTTTGATTGACCCTGATAAATTCCAGTCGGCCGAAATAATTTCAAAAGCGGAAAGAGCCGGTGTAGATCTTATATTGGTTGGCGGAAGTATTATTTCGGACGGGAACATCGAAAACTGTATCCAGACTATAAAAAAAATGACTTCCATACCGGTTGTAATATTTCCTGGAAACCAATTACAGATCAGTAAAAATGCCGATGCAATTCTTTTGTTATCATTGATTTCAGGACGTAATCCCGAATTATTAATCGGGAAACATGTTGTTGCTGCTCCATTATTAAAAGCGAGTGGTTTAGAAATTCTTTCAACCGGATATATGCTGATAGAAAGTGGCAAACAAACTTCCGCATCTTATATGAGTAATACAAATCCGATACCTTATGAAAAGGATGATATTGCTGCATGTACAGCGATGGCTGGCGAACAACTAGGATTAAGATTAATATACATGGATGCCGGTAGCGGAGCGCAACACCCTGTCAGCAAAAGTATGATCACTAAAGTGAGTAACAACATTTCTATTCCACTAATAATCGGAGGAGGAATAAACACAACTGAAAAAGCATTATCCGCTTGCGAATCCGGGGCGGACATAATTGTAGTGGGAAATGCAATTGAAAAAGATGCTGCACTATTAGATTCCATTTCAGAAACAATACATTTATATAAAAAATAAACGATGAAACTGATTGTCATTTCAAGTTCGGGTATAATTGAAAACGAAGCAAAGCTTATCACAGGATTATTTGAAGCGGGATTGGAAACTTTTCATCTACGAAAACACAAGCTTTCTACTAAAGCAACAAAAGAACTTTTGAATGCGATTCCGGAACATTTCCACAACAGAATCATTATACATACTCACCACAGCCTTGCCCGGAAATTTAATTTAAGAGGAATCCATTTAACAAAAACCCACATTAAGCGAAAATATAAGACATGGTTTACAATTAAAATAATTCAATTAAAAAACCCGGAAATCATTATAACAACTTCGTTTAATAATATTGGGCAACTATTTGAAAAAAATCAAAATTATTCTTTTGGCTATGTTTTTTTAAGTCCGATCTTCGATAGCTTAAACAGTAAATTTCAGGGTGGTTTTACAGAACATAGTTTAAAATCTGCCATTCAAAAAACCACAACAAAAGTGATCGCAAGAGGCGGTGTTGATATTAAGGCCATTGAAAAAGCTAACACCATCGGATTTGAAGGGCTTGCTTTCTATAGCGCAATTTGGAAGAAAAAGGAACCAATTGATGAGTTTAATAAAATTGTAGAAAAATTTCAGGAGTTAAAAATACCCATCGAATAATACAATTCATGACCGCCCCTGAAATTACAAACGCGATACAAACTGCTTTCATTCAAACAAGTTTTGCGGAGTGGATCATCTTCATTTCTGCTCTGATTTATATTCTTTTAATTGCAGTTGAAAACACGTGGGGATGGATGTTTGGAATAATTGCAAGCTTAGTAAGTGTCTATTTATGTTTTACCGGCAATCTGTTTTTGGAAAGCGGATTAAATATATTTTACGTTATTATTGGATTTTACGGGTGGTATCAATGGCTATATGGATCAAAAGAAAAAAAAGAAATCCAGATCTCCAAAAACTCTAAATTAAAAAACAGTTACCTTATCCTATTGGGCTGTCTAATCTGGATTCCTTTTGCTCTAATCGCAAACAAATATTCCACTCAGGCAATGCCTTATTTGGATGCATTTATTACAGCCTTCAGTTTAATTGCCACATGGATGACAACAAAAAAAATGATTGAGAATTGGTTATACTGGATCATCGTTGACGCTTTAGGAATATTACTTTTCGCAAACAGGGAATTCTATTTATTAGCTTTACTAAACATCATTTACACCTCGATGGCTTTAGCCGGATATTTTTCATGGAGAAAAAAAATGACATCATCCGAATTGCTTTAATCGGACCAGAAAGCACAGCAAAAAGCACACTTTCGGAAGCGCTGGCCAAACACTACAATACAGTTTGGGTAAAAGAATATGCACGTGAATATCTTTCCATATTAAAATCAAAATATACATTAACGGATATCCTAACTATCGCAAAAGAACAATTAGAACTGGAAAAGAATGCACTAAAAAAAGCGAATAAAATTATTTTTGCTGATACCGAATTAATAATTTCAAAAGTATGGTGCGAAGATGTTTTTAATGTTTGTCCGGACTGGATTTCACAAAATATACAATCACACAAATACGACCTCTATTTACTCACCTACCCCGATCTTCTTTGGGAAGCAGATCCATTGAGAGAGAACCCTAACAGAAGAATATACTTTTACGATTTGTACGAAAAGGAATTAAACGCAATTCAGGCTAATTACGCAATAATAAAAGGAGAACAAGACCAACGATTAAAAAACTGCATTTCTTCAATCGATCTTTTCTTGCCTTAATCCCAAATTAATTTATAGTTTTGCATCATCTTAAAGGGGTGCCTTTTTTTAATTGCTGAAAAAATTAAATTTTCATTCTGCAATTTCTGATTGGCTGAGATTATACCCAATAAACCGTTGCTCCAAACGCAACGGTTTATGCACCTGATCAGGGTTATGCCTGCGTAGGGATTGGTAGTGTTAAAAAATAGTAGCTGCTTACCCTTTGCTGCTATAGGTTTAACTAAAAAAATAAATGTCAAATGTTAAAAGCAAAAAAAAGTTTAGCAACCTTGCTGTTCCTGTTCCCTG
>JBILYL010000196.1:0-5518 GCA_044377775.1 Bacteroidia bacterium | reverse complement strand
GTATAAGGTGGAGGAAATGACTCCTGCAATTATAAAACTGTCGGAGTTGATCTTAAAGGGTGCGGAAGAATTAGAAGTTGCCATAGATGAATTGCGAAACCTTAAAAACATATCCAAAATTAAAGAAGCAACTGTTCGTATCAATAGTATCGAAAATCATGCGGACGATATTTTTGATATGGCTATTGCAAAACTTTTTGAAGAAGAAAAAAATGCGGTTGAAGTAATCAAGATGAAAGATGTGTTATCAATGCTTGAAACGGCAACTGATAAATGTGAAGTAGCTGCGAATGTAATCAATACCATATTGATTAAAAACGCTTAGAAATTAAACTTGTTTATTTTTTATTTTTAATTTATTACACATGAGTTTATTAATTATAGTTATAGCCCTTGCTCTTATTTTCGATTTTATTAATGGTTTTCATGATGCCGCAAATTCAATCGCAACAATCGTTTCCACGAAAGTTCTAACTCCTTTTCAAGCGGTTTTGTGGGCTGCGTTTTTTAATTTTGTTGCCTTTATGATCTTTAAAGATCATGCCGTAGCGAATACGATCGGGAAAACTGTATATTCTGATTTTATTTCTTTGCCGGTTATTTGTAGTGGATTAATTGCAGCGATTATGTGGAATCTTTTGACCTGGTGGTATGGAATTCCTTCATCTTCTTCTCATACACTTATTGGTGGTTTTGCCGGAGCAGCAATCGCATTCGCCTTTTTAAGTAAAGGAATGATGCCGATTAGTGAGATCATCGACAGTGACAAGATCGGCAAAACATTGCTTTTCATTTTACTTGCTCCTGTTATCGGGATGTTGATCTCCATTTTTTATACTCTTGTTTTTATACAAAATAAAACATGGTTAAAAGTTGGAATCCTTTCTGGATCTGCTGTTGTTCTTTGGTTTTTATTCATTGGCTTTCAGGAAAACAAACTGAATGAAAACATGAACAAATTTTTTAAGGTTGATAAATATACCTATGCCGTTGAAATTAAACATGATTCTACTCAACTTCATAAATTAGAAAAAGCAAAAGAAAAAGCAAAATCATGTTCACCTTATTTATCAAATTATGAATTCCATGGATCTGACGTTGTTGTAAATGATATCGTTGCTAATGTCGATCTGAAAGATATTACGATCAGTAAATTGGGCGACAAGTTGAATTTATATTTTAAAATTGATCAACTTAAGAACAGAGCGAAGTTGGATCCTTCTTTTAAAAATGAATATACCGCTACACAAGCGATTGTTGATAGTTTGAAACCAATCACTAAAAAGTATTTCGAATTGGGCGCTGAAAGGATGATTGCTGCCATGCATGAAGAATATCCGATTAGTCCTGATAAAATGAAAGATTTCACCAAAGCAATGAAAGTTGATATGAAGGCGGATCTGAAAAAAGAAATTGAAAAGGCGGATAACAAAATTGTACGTTGGGGATTGGCTGGCGCTTTGTTATTTTTTGCGTTGATGTTCGTCTATAACGAAAAAATAAAAGAACCGACAGCAAAACGTACTTCTGCAATGTTCAAACGTTCTCAGTTGCTTTCTTCTGCTGCATTTAGTATCGGCCACGGTGGAAATGATGCTCAGAAAGTAATGGGTATTATCGCAGCAGCATTGGTTGCAAATGGTTCAATTGTAGATATCAAATCAATGCCTGATTGGGTTCCTATTTCGTGTTATATAGCAATTAGTGTTGGTACATTGAGTGGTGGTTGGAAGATCGTTAAAACAATGGGAACTAAAATTACCAAAGTAACTCCTTTGGAAGGTGTTTGTGCTGAAACTGCTGGTGCAACTACTTTATTTCTTACAGAGCAAATGGGTATTCCTGTTTCTACAACACATACAATTACCGGTGCCATTATTGGTGTTGGTGCAACAAAAGGTATTGGCGCTGTAAAGTGGGGTGTAACGATCAGTTTGTTATGGGCCTGGATTCTTACCATTCCAATAAGTGGGATTTTGGGTGCTTTGTTCTATTGGATCTTCAGTTTGTTCATTTAAGAATTACCCCATAAAAAAAAGGGATGACATTTTTTATGTCATCCCTTTTTTATGTGCATAAAAAATTATGGTGAAACTGTTATTTCATTTGTCTCCACCTTATTACTAATATTTCCGGTTCTGTCACGAAGCGTAATTTCAAATTTCACGGTTTTATGCAAAGGGTAATAAATAGGAGCGGCTCTTAATTTGGCTCTGATCTCACCATCTAATGCTTTGTATTGCCCCTCAGGAGTTAGATTCGGCACTCTGTATGAGTAAAATAATGTATCCATCTGAGGTGTTCCCGGATTTGAATCAAAAGGTTTGAAGATATTATCTACGGTGTCTTTGTATAAATATTTCATACTGAAATCATTTGCAGAAACGGTGTCGTAATCGAAAATACCTATATCGCCATCTCCATCCGTAAAGGCGATCACACAATCTGCCGAGTCGTTTGTGTAACTGGAATAGTAAAGAAACTTAATTATCGGAGTAGTCGGAAATTCTTTTTCCTTAACACAAGATGTAAGCAAAACGATGCTGAAAACTGCTATAATAGATATGTATTTGAAATCCTTCATCTCTTTTGAATGTAATCATAAAATTAATAATTATTTTTGCTGAAAGCAATATTAAAACGCACGAACCCTTAAAATATTGCTCATTTGCTCTTGAAACCTCATCGAAACAGCATCTTTAGTGTAATTCCTCCCGTTCAATTCGAGACGCATGCTTTATCTGTTTTCCGCCATCAGGCGCAACACAATGAAGTATATGCCAGATATTTGTCCGGTTTATCGTGTAAGCCCGAGTCTATAAAAAAAACGGAGGAGATTCCCTTTTTACCAATTGATTTTTTTAAATCACATAAAGTCATCACTTCGAGTGCTGAAAACAGCGAAACAAGCGCTATTTTTACCAGCAGCGGAACCAGCGGGAGTGTTCAAAGCAGACATTTTGTGACGGACGTTTCTGTATACGAAGAAAGCTATCGGAAGGGATTTGTGTCGTTCTACGGGGAAATTGAAACCTATTGCATCCTTGCATTACTTCCTTCTTATCTGGAGCGCGATGGCTCATCACTGATCTACATGGCCGATGATCTTATCAAAAGAACAGCACATCCCGATAGCGGATTTTATCTGAATAATTTGGATGAGCTGATTTTAAAACTCAAGTCATTGGAGGAGCGCGGACAAAAAACAATTTTGATAGGAGTGACGTATGCCTTGCTCGATCTGATAGAGAAACAGACATTCGCATTAAAAAATACCATCATCATGGAAACAGGCGGAATGAAAGGAAAGCGAAAAGAAATGGTACGGGAAGAATTACATTCCATTTTGTGCAAGGGTTTTGGAGTGGATGCGATACACAGCGAATATGGAATGACGGAGTTATTATCTCAGGCCTATTCAAGTGGTAATGGTCGTTTTATGTGTCCGCCCTGGATGAAAATACTTATCCGAGATACCAACGATCCATTTTCATATATGCCTACTGCTAGAACCGGAGGCATCAATGTAATCGATCTTGCAAATATCAATTCTTGCTCTTTTATTGCCACGCAGGATCTTGGGAAAGTCTTTTCCGGCAATTCCTTTGAAGTGCTTGGCCGCTTTGATAATAGTGATATTAGAGGATGTAATTTATTGGTTCAGTAAATTATTTTACTTTAAGGACGTAATAATTTTTCTTCCCCTTTTGAATCAGGATATATTTATTATTTATTAAATGAGTCGTTTCAATTTTTAAATCAAGATCGTCAACTTTCGTTTTATTGATTTGTACACCACCACCTTGAATCATTTTCCTTGCTTCTCCTTTTGATGGGAATACTTGCGTCTTTTCCGCCAGTAAATCAATAATTGAAACTCCGGTTCCTAATTCAGTTTTTGAGATTTCAAATTGGGGAACGCCATCAAAAATATCCAGAAATAATTCTTCTGACAATTTTGCAAGATCTTCTAACGATCCGCTGAATAATATTTGAGATGCTTCAACAGCTGCATTGTAATCATCTTCCGAATGCACTCGAATGGTAATGTCTTTGGCAACTATTTTTTGTAATGAACGCAAGTGCGGAGCTGCATTGTGATCCGCTTCAAGTTTTTCAATTTCTTCTTTTGTGAATAAAGTGAAAATACGGATATAGTTTTTTACATCATCGTCACTTGCATTCAACCAAAATTGATAAAATTTATAAGGAGATGTCTTATTTCTGTCTAACCAAACATTCCCGCCTTCTGTTTTTCCAAACTTTGTACCGTCTGCTTTTTTTATTAATGGTGTTGTTATTGCAAATGCTTCACCGCTTCCTTTTCTCCGGATTAGTTCTGTCCCGGTAACAATGTTTCCCCATTGATCGGAACCGCCCATTTGCAATTTAATGCCTCTGTTTTTCCATAAATAGTAAAAATCATATCCTTGCACCAATTGATAACTGAACTCCGTAAAACTCATTCCATTTTCCAACCTGTTTTTTACAGAATCTTTTGCCATCATGTAATTTACTGAAATGTGTTTTCCCACATCGCGAATAAACTCCAAAAAGCTGAATCCTTTGAACCAATCGTAATTATTGACAATTTCAGCTGAATTATCGCCACAGTTGAAATCTAAAAACTTCTCCAGTTGTTTTTTCTGGCAAACGATATTGTGATTTAAGGTTTCCTCATCCAATAGGTTCCGCTCTGCCGATTTTCCTGATGGGTCCCCAACCATTCCCGTTGCTCCACCTACTAATGCCATTGGTTTATGTCCTGCTTGCTGAAAATGCAAGAGAGTCATGATCTGAACCATATTCCCTATTCCTAATGAATCGGAAGTAGGATCAAAGCCAATATATCCGGTAACCATTTCTTTATTTAATAAATCCTCGGTGCCAGGCATAATATCCTGCAACATCCCGCGCCATTTTAGCTCTTCAACAAAATTCTTTTTCATCATTTATTCTTTTACGAACAGCAAATATAGTATAAATCCAGTCCAATTTAAATGAGTAAATTTGCACCATGATTTTAGTAACAGGCGGAACAGGATTAGTAGGCTCACATTTGTTATACGACCTCACCAGGTCGGGAAAAAATGTGCGCGTTCTGAAACGTAATAACAGCAATGTTTCCAATGTTAAAAAAGTCTTTTCTTATTACACTCCTGATCCCGAACGATTATTGAATAAGATCGAATGGGTAGATGCTGATCTTTTGGATGTTTATTCGCTGATGGAGGCTATGGAAGGAATTTCTGAAGTTTTTCATTGCGCTGCAATGGTTTCATTTGAAAAAAAACATCAGGCAGAAATGATGAAGATCAATGTGGAAGGAACATCCAACATGGTGAACGCTGCTTTGGAAAAAGGAATTAAAAAATTCTGCCATGTTAGTTCAATTGCTTCGCTGGGAAGAGCAGAAAGAGCTGGGATAATATCTGAACTTACTCCTTGGAAATCATCCCCGGAAAATTCGAACTATTCAATAAGCAAATATGGTGCTGAACGTGAAGTGTGGCGGGGA
>JBILYL010000325.1:0-3262 GCA_044377775.1 Bacteroidia bacterium | reverse complement strand
GGAGAATAATCCGCCTATGCGGGAGGTAATCAGTTCCGGTGGTGCAACAAGTGGTGTTTCTTTTACATGGGGAACACTCGATTATACTGTCGGAGAAGTAATGGTTTGGACCTATTCTCCGGGAATAACTCCTCTGAATGTAAAGGTCTTAACACAAGGCTTTCATCAACCCAATACGGCAAATAGTTCCTTAGATGCCAATGTGATTTTTTCAAATACTTCTTGCATTGGCGCAAACAATGGTAGTGCTTCTTTAAATATTTTTTCTGCAACAGGTCCGGTTACCTATTATTGGTTGCCACCCTTGAACGACAGTAGTGCAAATGTTGCCAATCTTACTCCTGGAGTATATTATTTTCAAGTTGATGATGGGAATTTTACAGTGAATGATTCTGTTGTAATTGGTGAAACTCAAATTGATTGTGCTGAGGAATTGGTGTTTTATAATGGAATTACTCCTAATGGAGATTTAAATAATGATTCATGGATTGTAGAAGGATTGGAATTAATAAAAGATAATACGGTTACCATTTTTAACAGATGGGGTAATATCGTTTGGTCTGCAAAAGGCTATGATAATGTGTCGGATAATAAAGTGTGGAAAGGAAAAAATCAGACAGGGAGCGAATTGCCCGATGCCACTTATTTTTATGTAATAGATGCAAATAATAAAGTTTACAAGGGTTGGATTGAACTGACCCATTAATTCGTTCAGAAAAGGAAAAATTTTGAAATATATAATTCAGATGAAAAAAAATTTAATCTTCACATGTTGCTTAATGAGTGTATTGCAGATCTTTGCTCAGCAGGATCCTCAATACAGTCAGTATCTGTTTAATCAGATGGCCATAAATCCTGCCTATGCCGGAAGTAAGGAAGCGATCAGCGCTTCCGCTTTTATCAGAAGTCAATGGACAGGGCTTGAAGGAGCTCCTAAAACGCAAACGTTAACTGTTCATGGCCCGATGAAAAAGAAGAAGGTAGGATTGGGTTTTTCTGTGGTAGCAGACCAGATCGGACCAAAGAAAAGTATTGGTGTGCTTGGTTCTTATGCATATCGTATTCCAATTAAAAATGGTAAACTATCTTTTGGACTTCGTGCCGGTGTATTTAACTATACGTACAATTGGGCAGAAATTACATATAAAGATCAGGGCGATGTTTATAATACGAACAATCAGACATCAACGATCGTTCCTACTGCGGATGCCGGCTTGTATTATTATAATAATACTTTATATGCAGGATTGAGTGCAACACATTTATACAGCGGACGATTAACAAGTATTTCTAACCTAAACGGAGATGATGCTAAATTATCGCCTCACTTATTTTTTACTTTTGGAAAAGCATGGTCATTTTCAGAGAATTTGATTTTCAATCCATCTTGTATGATCAAAGCTACTAAAGGTTCTCCTTCTTCTATTGATCTCAATCTTAGTTTTTTGCTTAAGCAACGCGTTTGGGTTGGTCTGTCTTTAAGACATACGAGTAATTTTGTTTTATATTCTCAGTTTAACATAACGGATAAATTCAAGTTGGGGTATTCGTATGATTATGGATTTAATAAGATCGGAAAAGTGGGTGGAGGCAGTCATGAAATTATGCTGGGGTATGATTTCAATATTTCTAAATCAAAAATTTTGTCGCCCCGGTATTTGTAATTATAAAAGATATTCATTGCATAAATAGTTTATGAAAAAAGTAAAAACGATAAGTCTACTTTTATTATTGGTTTTTGTAAATACAACTTTCGCACAATTAAAACGTGCAAATAAGTATTATGATAATTATGAGTATATAAAAGCAATTCAGCTTTATAAAAAGGCTGTTAAGAAAAAAGATAACAAAGAGGCTTTAGAGAAGATTGCAAACAGCTACCGTTTGACAAAACGCTATAAAGAGGCAGAATTGTCATACGTAGAGTTGATGAAACAGCCTGGTGTTGCCCCCATTAATAATTTTTATTATGGAATGGTCTTAAAGAATAACGGAAAGATTGATGAAGCAAAGGAACAATTTAAAAAATATGCCAATTCTGTTCCCAGCGATAAAAAAGCGGAGCTTTCTGTAAAGTCGTGTGAGGATATTAAATTATGGATTTCCAGAACGCAGCAATTTGAAGTGAATTTAGTTGAAAACTTAAATTCTGTTCATTCAGATTTTTCACCTGTTTTATATAAAAATGATTTAGTGTTTGTTTCTGAACGCACGAAGGACATAATTAATTTTAGTACGAATGCCTGGAATAAGGAGCCGTATTTAAATGTTTACGCTTCATCGATAACAAATTCTGCTGATGGGAAAGCCGTACTTTCAAAAAAAGTAAAATCATTTTCATCAAAGATCAACACCAATTATCATGATGGTCCGGTTTGCTTTAATGCAGAACAAAATACAATGTATTTAACCCGTGTGAATTATGTGTTGAATAAAAAAGACAAAAGTTTTGTAAACCTTCCTCAGTTGTACATTTCAAAATTAAAGGGGAAGTCATGGGGGAAAGCGAGTCCTTTCCAACATAATGTTTCAGGATACTCTACTGCACATCCGAGTATTTCAAATGACGGACAATGGTTGTTTTTTGTTTCTGATATGCCGGGTGGATTTGGTGCCACTGACATTTATGTTTGTAAAAAAGAAGGAGATAGCTGGGGAAAACCTCAGAATTTAGGTGATCAGATAAATACTCCCGGTTCGGAAGTGTTTCCTTATATCAGAAAAGACGGCATGTTGTACTTTTCTTCAGATGGACATTCCGGTTTTGGAGGTCTTGATGTTTTTTCTGCAGCTAAAGTAGAGGGGAAATATTCGGATGTAAAAAATTTAGGTCTTCCTTTAAATTCAGCTACAGATGATTTCGGGATCGTATTTGCTGAAGGTGATATCCGAGGATACTTTTCAAGCGACAGAGCAGGAGGGGAAGGCTCCGATGATATTTATAGCTTTGTCGCATTAAATAAATTTTTAACGGTTGCCGGTAAAATTTTATTTAGTAAAAATATTAATGACCCCGCGAAAGATGCGGAGGTGATGTTGCTTTCTGAAGATGGTAAAGTTCTTAGCATCGCAACAACTGATAATACAGGTTTCTTTAAGTTTGATAAACTTGATCCTGATAAACGATACATGTTGAAGTTGGATGAAACGGATCCCCGTTTTAAAGACAAAACAAAATATTATCTGACCGATGAGAAAGATAAGATCATTCGTGTTACTGTCATAAATGACAAAGGTGGAAAATTCATTTTTCAGAATTTGC
>JBILYL010000195.1:0-5538 GCA_044377775.1 Bacteroidia bacterium | reverse complement strand
ATTATGATGACCTGAGCAGAATCATTACCAAAAGAGTAAAGATGGGCGCTTACTACAACTCCTATTATTATGAGTACAACGAAAAAGGGCAGATCATTAAAGAACTACACTTCAGAGAAACGAACATCAGCGAAAATAAAAATGAATTTAAATTGGGTGTTCAGAACATCTTATCCAGCGAAACATTTGAGTACATCCAAATGACACCAACACAGATCAAGAAAATATGCAAGAATGATGAAGACCGGGAGTATAAAAAAGCGATCATTAATTATGATGAAAAAGGGAACAAGCTAAGCGAAAATTATGAGTTCATAGTAAGTTGGATGAGGCAAGAAAATGTATATCAATATGACAACAATGGGAATCTCGTTGAGCGGACATACAGTAGCAATGAAAGTGGAAGTGTAAAAGAGTATTCGGCCTATAAATATGACGCCAATGGAGTTGTGCTGGAAGAAAAGAAATTTAAAAACGATGGTCTTGTTTCGGATATCAACTATTTGTATGATGAAACGAACAATTTATTAAAATCAAAAATCACCCGCGACCACCTTCATAATTCGATTGGAATAGTAAAATTCGGATATAGCTTTTATTAAAGTTCACCTTTCTTTTTCCCCGCTACAAAATCTTTCAGGTAAAAAGGTTCAAAATAGGCTACGTCTTCAAACTGATTAGTATTAAAAGCGTATTCCGACAAACCGATCATGTCCTTGGCGGAAGGAACAATGTCATCAATAAAGAAAGCGTTCTTATTCGTTGAAAACACCTCTTTACATTTGGCTGAACCATCACCAAAAAAAACGAGCTGATTTGCATTCAATATATCAGAAAAAGAATGTTCATCAATAATTTCAGCAGAAATCCCCTTTACGGCATTTCCTTCAGCATTGTAAATTGCGCAATATACTTCCATCCTTCTGGCGTCCAGCATCGGGCAAAATAGTGTTGGCAGCTCTTCGCTTACCGACAGACCCGAATTAAAATTCCCTGAAGAAACAACAAGGGAAAGATATTTCAAGGTGTCCACAGCAATCAAAGGCTTATCCAAGGAATAGCATAATCCTTTTGCAGTGCTGACGCCAATGCGGAGTCCTGTATAAGACCCTGGACCTTTACTCACAGCAACGGCATCGATTTCCGAAATATTGATTTTCGCTTGTTGAAGAACATCCTCAATAAATACAGTGAGGTTTTCGGCATGAGAATAATCACCGTTTTGTTCTTTTAAAGAAAGCAGTACGCCATCTTTTGCAAGTGCAACACTGCAAACAGTAGTTGCTGTTTCTAAATGAAGGATTACTGCCATTGGTATTAAAAAGATTCAATTATAACATTTCAATCAAACATGAAGCAATTTGATTTCAAGTGTAAAAACGTGTGAAATTGCCGCGCACATTTTGCGAACAGAATCCGAAATTAAATGCGACAATCTATTTTTTAGTGATCGTGAACAATTCCGATTTATCAACCTTCGAAACAACATCGCCATCTTTCAATTCTTTCGCGATCGCACTGTAAGGCGCAGATACTATTTCATCACCTACTTTTAATCCTGAAATAATTTCTATGAAATTGTTATCCTGAATTCCTGTTTTCACCTTTACCATTTTCACTTTACCTTCAGCGGCATTATAAACAAAAACACATTCTTCAATTTTAATCAGGGCATCGTCATTTTGTGTTTTATCGTTTTCATTTTTCACAACAATTTCACCATTTTCCTCTTCACCACCACGTTGTTTATTTTGCTCATTAAAAGCGGTACTATCACTTCTGGTAGTAACAGATTGTATAGGCACAGCAATTATGTTTTCCATTTTTTTTGTTTGAACATCCACCGTTGCGCTCATACCCGGACGAAAAGGAGCGATATTATTATTCGCTGTTAACAGATCCATATACGACTCCTGCAAAATCCGGATCTTCACAACAAAGTTCGTCACCTGCTCTGCAGTCACACCGGTTGTATTTGCGGAGTTTGCAATTTCTGTAACAATCCCTTTGAATTTTCTTCCCAAATAAGCATCCACCTCAATGTTTGAAGTATCGCCATTCTGAACACGTACAATATCATTCTCGTTTACTTCAACGCTCACTTCCATTTCATTCAAATTTGCAAGGCGCATAATTTCTGTACCTTCCATTTGTGCGGTACCAACAACACGTTCACCTTTCTCTTTGTTCAATTTAGAAACCGTTCCGTTAACCGGAGAATAGATATTTGTTTTCGCTAAATTATCATTCGCTTCTTTCAAAGACGCCTCCGTACTTTTTACGTTGAATGCAGAAGCATCCACATTATCTTCTGCACCTTTTACATCCGCTTTTGCTCCTTCATAAGCAGCTTTAGCGGCATCAAAATCAGATTGTGAAATAGCACCCTGATCAATTAATTTTTTATTACGGAGAAAAGAAGCTTCCGCATTTATAAAAGCTGCTTTTATTTGTTCCAAACGGGCTTTTGAATTCGACAAATTCGCTTTAGCGCCATTTAAAGTCGCTACCATTCTACTGGAATTGGATTCGTAGATCAACGGATTGATGCGGCAAAGCAGATCACCTTTTTTCACCTGATCACCCTCTTTCACAAAAAGCTCAACAATCTCACCCGAAACATCCGAACTGATCTTCACTTCTACTTCCGGTTGAATTTTTCCATTTGCGGAAACCGATTCTATAATGTTTCTTTTAGTCGCTTTTTCCGTTGCAATTTTTACGGATTTATTGCCGGAGCAATTTTTCAACATCATGATCGAGACAAGGAAAACAATTCCAGCAACGATGATCCAAATTATTTTTTTCATAGATGACTATTTTTTTATAACAGATTACACAGATCTACACAAATTAATTTTTCTGAGCTACGTATTTGATCTGTTACTTTTTATTATTTATATATGACCAAAATGTGCAGACGTAAACAAATCTCTTCAATCAAAATCGGTTTAAGCAGATGTTGAATTTAGAACTTCAATGGTTTGCCCTGATAAAAATCAAGCACTTTAGTTTTAAAAACGTATTCGTATTTCGCCTGCAACAAATCGCTCTGCGCTTTGATCAACTTATTCTTCGCATCATTATAATCGTTTGTATTCAGCATTCCGACATTAAATTTCTGCTCAGTATATTTAAATGATTCCTGCATTGCTTCAATCGCTCTCATAGAAGCATTGTACTTTTTTAATCCGGCACTTGCATCTGCATAAGCCTGCTGCACATTTTTCTGAATCTGCAATTTTGTTGATTCCACCGTCAGGTCGGCATTGAGTTTTTGAATACGTGCACGGTCGATCGCTGATTTAGTCTGATAACGATTAAAGATCGGAACTGTTAAAAAGAAACCGAAAGACTTATTTACGTTGTCGGAATACTGATCGGTGAAAGGAATTTTCTCATACGAACCGCTGGAGAAAAAAGGAGAAAGAACGGTATCACCGGAGGAAGTCAGACTACCATTTGGAGCATAACCTTGAAAGGTGGGTGTTCCTATCAAACGCTGACTTGCACCTGAATATCCTGTACCGTAAGAAGCGCTGAACGATAAGCGAGGACTCAATCCACCCCAAGCAACATCAACAGATTTTTCGGCACTTTTCACATTGTATTCTGCACTTTTTACTTCCGGCAAATTACTTACAGCTATAGTATAGATCTGAGAAGGTGTAGCTGTTAACAAAACATCTCCACCAATATTTAAATCAGGCTTTACAATAGCCAGACCCTCTGCAGATGGCATATTCAAAAGCTGCGCTAAATTCAGATAAGCAATATCCAACTGATTCTGAGCATTGGTACTATTTAATTCTTCGGATGCCAACTGCGATTGAATATCCAACAATGTACCTCTTGCAACTGATCCTGCATCAACTAATACTTTTGTCCGCTCCACTTGCGCGGCAGTAATTCCTATCTGATTTCTGGCATTTTCAGCTGCTTCCAGGCTGTATAAGATCTGCAGATAAGCTGTTGCGATATTTAATGCAACATCATTTTTCATTTTCTCGATGTCGTATTTTCCAGCCAAATAGGTAAATTTATTTTGCTGAATGGTATTGATATTTTGCAGACCACTGAACAAAGTAAGATCAGTACTTACACCAAAGTTCTGAGACAATACTTGTGCATCGGCAAACTGATTGGTAAAACGATCGATGGTTCTCCCGATGTTATATGAGTGGGAAGCGTTGGCATTAAAGGAAGGCAAGAGAGTGGCTTTGCTTTGTGTTAAATTCACCTGCGACAAATCGGTATTTAATTCCGACTGCTTGATCTGAATATTATTCTTCAATGCAAACTCAATGCATTGCTCCAGTGTCATCGTTTGATTTGCAGCAGCAGGAGTTTGTGCATTTACATTAAACGCAGCAAGCAAACAAAGAAACAACGTACCAATAAGTTTATTTTTCGAAATTTTCATAGCTCAGCAAATGATTTACAAATTTAAAAATAGAATCCGATATTTGAGGTATTTATCGGGAAATTAGGAAAGAGGGCAAAAATTGGCTGAAACCGCCTAGGAAATGAACTCCCAAGCCGATTTGAAAGAAAATTATTGACTTATATTATATTTAAAATTTGAAAAAACTATATTATTGTCTATATTAGCTAGTAGCGTTGCTCACTCTCTATAATTGTGTTTTAATTTAAATCACATGAAACCATGAAAAAAAACATAGTTTTCTTTAGTTTATTATTCCTTGTGCTTTTCTCGAATGCGCAAACTGGAACCGATTGCGGAAATTCAATACCACTTTCAAGTATTAATACTTCTGTAAATGGTAACTCTCAAAGTGGTGATGAAATGTGGTTTCGTTTTATCGCTGATAATCAATTATTCATTGCAGAGTTGAGAAAACAAACATCCTCAACTAATTTTGTAAATAAATTTGAGTTGTTTTCAGGAAGCTGCACCTCATTAACGTTGCTGAAATCAGACACACTTACTTATAGTGGAGATTCGATTTTATATTTGAATTCTATAGTTGTAACTGGTAATACATATTATTTAAAAGTAAGCAAGCAGAGCGTTAGTATTACAACTGTTTATGATTTATGTATGAAGTCAGCATCTGGAGGGGCTTCAAATCACTCCCTTTTTTTATGTTCTTCTGGCTCTGTGCAGGCAGCAGGATATAATCCATTTGGAGAGTTAGGTAACGGAACCAATGTTGATTCACCTACTCCCGTAAACATGACAGGCATTACAAACGCAACTGCTGTTTCTTCTGGTGCTGGTTTTTCTTTGATTTTACTAAGTACGGGGGTTGTATACGCTTGTGGTGATAACTCGTTGGGGCAATTGGGAAATGGAACTTCTATTAATAGCAATGTGCCTGTTCCAGTTAGCCTACTGACAAATGTTATTGCAATATCCGCAGGCAATTCACATGCGCTTGCCTTGAAAAGTGATGGATCAGTGTGGGCTTGGGGAAGCAATGCAGGAGGGGCTCTTGGTGATGGCACACTTATAAATCACTCTATCCCAGCTCCTGTTGTTGGTTTAGCCAATGCTGTTGCCATTAGTGCTGGTGG
>JBILYL010000215.1:0-5157 GCA_044377775.1 Bacteroidia bacterium | reverse complement strand
CAGCAAAGGGATTAGACAAGCGGCAGTTTGCATTTGTGCATTTAGATGCGGATCTGTATTTACCAACGATTGAAGGATTAAAATTCTTTTACCCGAAACTTTCAGCCGGTGGTGTGATCATCATTCACGATTATAACCATACATGGGATGGAATAAAAAAAGCGTTACATGAATTCATGCCCACCATTCCGGAAACACTCATTGAATTACCAGACTGGAAAGGAAGTGTAATGATCGTAAAGAATTCAAAGTAGTCTATAAGTATTTATTTTCAATGAACCAAGCTTGCGCTTCTTTCACTCCTACTTCAATTGGTGTCTGCGGCATTTTTAATTCTTCAATGGCCTTTTTCGGACTGAAATAATGTCCGTCACAAGCAATCTGAGCCAGATTGATCGTTAGCTTAGGTGCTTTTTTTGTGATCGCTGCAGCAATTGTCCCCATCATTCCTATGAACTTTAAAAAGAAATCGGGCACAATAAATTTTGGTACTTTCTTTTGTCCGAGTGCAACCGCGATTCTTTTTACTGCATCCACATATGTTAAATTTTCACCACCCAAAATATATGCTTCTCCTGTCCTTCCCATTGTGAGTGCATTACAAACACCTACCGCAACATCCTTTACATATACCCAATTTTTTCCTCCCGAAGAAAATCCCGGAAGTTTACCTTTTGCAATGGCAATAATCATCGCTCCGGAACTGGGTTTGGAGTCATAAGGTCCGATCATAAATGTCGGGCAAACAACAACAGCATCCAAACCTTTTTCTTTTACGGCAGCAATTACTTTCTCCTGTCCTAATTTTTTACTTTCAATATAATCTACTTTATATTTTGCCGATTTGAATGCAGATGTTTCGTCACCAGGGTGATCAATTGTGCCATATCCAAATGAACTTGCACTTCCGACATGCACCAATCGTTTCATTTTATTTTGTAAAACGGCTTCAACAGCATTCTCTGCACCTTTCACATTTATTTTAAAATAAATAGCTCCGCGGGTCGGCCACATATCTGTTATTGCCGCAACATTAATAAAATAGTCGCAGCCTTTGGAAAGTTCGATTACTTGCTCCTTATTGGTAATATCTCCTTCAACAATTTCAATGGGCAGGCCTTTTAAAGTGATTGGCTGACGTGGGCCGTATACCAAAACTCTTACCTCATAATTTCTAGAAAGCAATTCTCTAACAATATTGCTTCCTAAAACACCATCTGGACCGGTTACAAAAACTTTACTCATGATTTTAAAAACTAAAATGATTTATTTCTTACAAAGATACTATTATTTGAAGGAGGCATTAAAGTGTATAATTACACAACTATTATTTCTGACAAAGAAAAATATCTATCTACTTAGAAGAAAAATAAAAAGAAATACTTTTTTCATCAAAACAAAAATAGGACAAAAAAAGGATCGAAGTGATCAACTGTTAGACAATAGCAGGTTTGTTACCGATCCTTCGGTATCTCGATGGTAAATATAAGTTGGTAAATTCGTTTTGATCATGGCAACTCCGGTACCGGCAACTCTGTCAAACAGGTCCGAATCCTCTCCCAACAGAATATCATTAAATCCTTTTAATGAATACAACAACTGCTTCTCAATAAAAAAAGTACCCCCAATTTCACACTTGTCGATGTGAATTTGCTGTGTCGCATCAAAGCGATCGGGAACAAAAGGACTACCAATAATTTTTAATCCACCTGATAGAAACTGCACCCCCGGATTTTCGATGATGATCTTTTTTCTGGATGCTAAATGTGTACGTTCATACTCATCATCAGAATCCAAAAAAGTAAAAAAAGAACCTTTCGCGTGCTGAATGCCTGTGTTTTTTGATCCGGCAGCTCCTCTGTTTTTCTGCTTCAGATATTTTATATTCCCGAACTGATCTAAAAACGGGCGCAATTCGGAGTAGGTATTATCTGTGCTTCCATCATCAACAACAATTGCTTCCCAATCAGTTTCGGTTTGTGCAACCAATGAATTTATTGCACGTGATATTGTCGCCTTTCGGTTGAATGTTGGAATGATCACAGAAAAGAATGGTGAATTTTCGGAAGTTTGCCTTCCTTCGATTTTATTTGTATCGATTTTATTTTCACTCATTAGGCTAAAATAATGTTGGTATTCTTATTACAATTTGATTTAAATCACACATTCAATTAGAGTTGAACACCTGAAAAGCGTTTATGTTTAATCTCAACAATCATCATTCGCCTGAACGGCTCCGTAAAGCTATTAACAGTGGCTTGTTTATAAAAAAACTGACTTGCAGATACAAAAATTGCGTTTCCAATGTATTTTTGTAAACAGATAAATCAGCATGGAAAAACGGGCAAACATATTAAACAACTATTTTTCAAAAACAGAAATTGGCGCTATCCCCAGCATCAATGATTTACGTGAAAGAGAATTTAATGGTGAACCTTTAACTTTAAAAGAAAAACAAGCACTCATTAATTTCGACCGCTTTCGATTGGATGTATTGAATGCTCAAACAGATGATCAATCGTTTCACAAGCGTTACCAGGAACTACAGGTGATGGCCAACCTTGGTGACTATTCTGAGTTTTTAAAAGATAAATATTTTTTATAGTTTTTTTAAAAATATCCCGCTCCAATTTCCTTAACTCTTATTTTTTCATCCCCATAAGCCTTCTGAATCAATTGGTTTGCAATTAAAAAGCATAACCCAAAAGCAGGGAGCCGCTGATTTTAGGAAAAAAGAAATATTCCTGTTTCTGCGTTTTTATATTTTCGACATTATATTGATTCGCCCCCAACGTTAAGATAGCCTGACATACTATGTTTTTTGTAAAACGGCATAGAACCCCATTATTAAAACGATACCCGAAATATCGTGCTTCATTATAAGTCGTTTTGTGCGCCAACAAGGAATTAGGACCAAAATAGTAGCTTGTTACTTCCATTTTATTTGCTGTTCCATAATCAAATCCAAAAGCATAGAAATAAGTAACTTTTTTGTGTGGTGAAGGAAAAAATTTGAGATCGAATCCGAAGTAATATTTTTTGTAATAACCCGATGAAAAGACTTTTGTTTCCATTCCCGTATAGGTATTTTTATCCTTTATATCGGGTATGCCGATATTAAAAAAAAGATCGATACTGTGTGATTTATTTTTAAAAACGTATTCGGCATTCATCTGAAAATGTTTCACAAAAAGCTGAGAAACGTCAACACTGATGATCCTTCGCGTAAATTCCTTATCCTTTACCAATTCAAAAGTCGGATCCTTCACACAATTAACATACCCTTGCTGATCCATATTTACACATCCGCTTTTTAAAACAAAGCCCGCAACATCTTTTCTTTTTACCGAATAGGTTGGCCCGAGTGTATCCAAAGGGTTTTTATACTTCACATACTTATCAGATATTTCGATAATTTTTGCGGCTTGTTTACTGCCATTAGCAAACTTAATACTGTCATATTGAGCCGACAAATTGCTGCACAGAAAAATAAAAATAAAAGAAATCTGCAAATTCAATCGTTTCAAAACAAAAAACAATGATTGCCAAACGCTACTTAAACACTTACTTGTATTAACCATCATTTTAAAAGATAACCGGAGCTTTGATTGAGCAACCGTTGCGCGAAAATAGATGAATGTTCCCACAGTAAAAAATCTAAATTTACGGAATATACACTTAAACCTTCTAATACTTATTTATAGTACTTTTGCACTTAATGTCGAGCTACGATTTTCCTATAAACGAAATAATTCCCGTTTTAAAAACAACTCTTGAAAAAGAGCCGGTAATTATTTTACAAGCGCCTCCAGGTGCGGGGAAATCGACTGTGCTTCCTATTCAACTTTTGAATGAAAAGTGGTTGGGAGACAAAAAAATAATCATGCTCGAACCCAGACGATTAGCAACCCGCTCCGTAGCAAACCGAATGGCTTCTTTATTAAATGAATCTATCGGAGAAACAATTGGTTACCGTATCCGCTTCGAAAACAGAGTTTCCAAGAACACAAAAATTGAAGTCGTTACCGAAGGAATTTTAACACGCATGTTGCAAAATGACAATGCACTAGACAATGTCGGACTAATTATTTTTGATGAATTTCATGAACGAAGCTTAAATGCAGATCTGGCTCTTGCATTGTGTTATCAAGTACAACAAGTTTTAAGAAACGATCTGCGGATCTTAATTATGTCTGCAACGTTGGATGGGGCAAAACTTTCTTCGCTGCTGAACAACGCTCCGATTTTAACTTCTGAAGGCAGACAATATCCGGTGAATGTTCTGTACTTAAATACGGACGAAAAAATATACTTGCATTTGCGAATGGCAAACGCAATTAAAAAAGCGCTTCGGGAAAACAAAGGAGACATTCTTGCTTTTCTTCCAGGTGCTGGAGAAATATTAAGGACACAACAAATTCTGGAGGAAGACAACGCTGAAATATGTGTGCAACCTTTGTATGGTGATCTGTCACAACAGAAACAACAAGAAGCCATTCTGCCTCATCCACAAGGAAAACGGAAAGTAGTATTGGCAACTTCTATAGCGGAAACATCGCTAACAATAGAAGGCATTACAGTTGTGATCGACAGCGGTTTTGCTCGATCACCCCGTTTTGATATTCAAACAGGATTAACCCGATTAGAAACAATAAAAGTTACAAAAGATGCAGCCGACCAAAGAACTGGAAGAGCAGGAAGATTAGGTCCGGGAACTTGTTACAGACTTTGGAGCGAAGGTTCACACATCCATCTTATCCCCAATCGTAAACCGGAAATTTTAGAAGCCGATCTCGCTCCTTTAATGTTAGAACTGGGTCAATGGGGAATTCAGAATATTAATGAATTACTTTGGTTAACACCTCCACCTATTGCTGCGGTGTCGCAAGCAAAAGAATTATTGAATCAATTAGGCGCTTTACAAAATAATAAAATTACAACTCGCGGAAAGGAGATGTTGCAAATGCCCACTCATCCTCGGTTGGCACACATGCTCATTGAAGCAGGATTCTTTCAAAAGAAAGATCCAACTGAAAGTTATATAGCCTTAGCTTCTGATATTGCATCCATTTTAGAAGAACGTGATCCGCTTTCAAAAGAAACAGGTGCCGATCTTTCTTTACGAATAGAATTGCTACGGAAATACAGAGCAGGCGA
>JBILYL010000194.1:0-5569 GCA_044377775.1 Bacteroidia bacterium | reverse complement strand
TTCATCAGCACGGAAGAACTGTTTTTGAAGAAACAGCAACTGCTTTTGAGGAGATTCAAAAATTGGAAGCCCGCTTAAATGTGGTTACGCATGAATTGGAAACGCGTACCGATTATGAAAGTGATGCATACATGAATTTAATAACCGAATTGACGGATATTAATACACGGATGGATATTATTGGTGCAGGTAACAGAGAAGAAGAAATTGAAAAAATATTAAAAGGACTGGGTTTTGAACGTACTGATTTCCATCGCCAGACGGCCGAGTTTAGTGGCGGCTGGCGTATGCGGATCGAGTTAGCGAAAATCCTTTTACAAAAACCGGACATCCTTTTACTCGATGAACCCACCAATCACCTTGATATCGAATCTATTCAGTGGTTGGAGGAAACAATGCAAACTTTTTCCGGATCTGTCATGTTGATCAGTCACGATAGACAGTTTTTGGATAATGTAACAACACGCACAATCGAAATTTCAAATCAGAAAATATACGATTACAAAACGAATTATTCCCGCTATTTGGTATTGCGTCAGGAACGTAAAGAACAACAAGAGAATGCCGCAAAAAATCAACAAAAAGTAATCGATCAAACGGAAGCGTTAATTGATAAATACCGCGCAAAAGCAAGTAAAGCTGCATTTGCACAGTCTTTGATCAAGAAGTTAGATCGAATGGATATCGTTGAAGTTGATGAAGGGGATACAGCAGCTATGGCATTCCGATTTCCTCCTCCGGCACTTTCCGGAAAAATTGTTGTTACAGTTGAAAATGCCGGGAAAGTATACGGAAGCAAACGGATCTTCAAAGATGCCAATTTTATTTTGGCAAAAGGAGAGAAGATCGCTTTGGTTGGAAGAAATGGAGAAGGAAAAAGTACGATGATGAAAATGATCGCGCAGCAGGTTGATTTTGAAGGAACAGTTCAGTTGGGGCACAATGTGATGATGGGCTATTTTGCGCAGGATCAGGCGGAGAAGTTAGATCCTAACAAGACAGTTTTTGAAACCATTGATGAATTAGCTGTAGGCGATGTCCGTAAGCAGGTTCGCACCATGTTGGGGTCATTCTTATTTGGTGGAGAAGACATAGATAAAAAGGTAAGAGTATTAAGTGGTGGAGAACGCGGTCGTTTGGCTTTGTGTAAATTGTTACTTCAGCCTTATAATTTATTGGTGTTGGATGAGCCAACAAATCACTTGGATATTCGCAGTAAAGAAGTTTTGAAAAAGGCAATTCTTGCTTATGAAGGGACAGCGATCATTGTTTCTCATGATAGAGATTTCCTTGCGGATCTTACAGAAAAAATGTATGAATTCCGAAACGGGGAAGTGAGAGAACATTTGGGTGGTATAGTTGAGTTTATGGAGAAACTTAAGATGTATCGTTTAACAGAAATGAATACCAAAAGTCCTTTTGTAAAAGCAAAGGTAGAAGTGAAGGAGGAGAAACCGAAAGCAGATACCCAGGCAGATGAACGTGCAAAAGAATTGAAGTTGATCAATTCTCAAATTGCAAAATCAGAAAAAGAGATCGAACGATTAGAGGCTGAAATCAAATTATTTGACGATAAGCTTTCAGATTCTTCACAATACCAAGCGGTAGTGAATGATAAGGAAGCCTTTGCAAAATACGAAGCGCTAAAAAAACAACTAGAAACTGAAATGCAGAATTGGGAAGCATTGCAGGCTAAATTAGAAAATTAAATTTTCTACTGTTGTGTTTTAGTCATTGATTCCGGTGTGCAGATAATAAAGTCTGCTAAACCAATCGATTCTTTTGCTAGCGTATCAACAGCCATTTGTTCCGTTGAACCGATCGTAAAAACTTTCAAATTCGGATTTTCTTGTTTTAAGTACCATTCAATTCCTTGGTGGTGATTGCTATGGTATGATCCGTTATAGTGCAATACAACTTTTCCTTTGGTCCAGTTTTTTAAAATAAAATAAGCCATTGTCGCATCTTTGATTGCTTGTGATTTTGGCAAATTTTCGCCACCATGTCCTCCTGCCGATTCGTAGATATCTTTATAGCATTGTAAATTAGCATCGTATTTCATCGGTAAAGGACAGATCCATTTTTTTGCATCAGCATCTATGCTGTCCAGTTTGTTTAATCCATATGAATAAACCATGTTTGCATATCTTCTAGGAATATTTGCAGCAATAAAATACAAATGATTCACCTTTGCAAAATCCAGTAAGGGTTTGTAGTCTGTTTTGTAATTTCCCCATAGTTTCACTTCGTCTTTTAAGGTTTTGTCAGATATTTTCGCTTGCAAGTATTCTGTTAAAGCAATTTGATCGTCCGCCTCAAACATTTCAGCACCTAAAGTAAGATTTGACTTTTTCGCTTCAAATAAATCTTTCGTTAGCTCCAGTTGAAGCCAATGTCCAATCGGATTATCATGCAGCTCTCCAAACAAAACAATATCTGCTTCTTTCGCCTTTTTAAGCAATTGATCATAGGTTGTAACGTTCCCTTTTATGTCAAATAGCTGGTAAGCCATTTTGTCTGATTTGAATGATAAAATGCTTATTGTAATTAAGATTGCGGAGAAAAATTTTGTTTTCATTTCAGTTTTATTTTAATCAAATTTAATTAAAAATGGACGTCATTTAAAAATAAATTTGTTTTGTATTTGATTTATTACATACATTTGCCCAAGAAATGAAAACAATACTATCTAAACATCATCATCATACTTACTCAACAGGTGAGCATGCGATGTATTGTGTAATATAACACAGGATAGTAATATCAATATATTCAGAGGGCTTACCATTGCGGTAGGCCCTTTTTGTTTTATAGAAAAAGCGCTGAGAAACTATTAAAAAAAGAATTTAAGTACGAATTATAAAAAATGTTAAAATGGAAATGAAATTAAAAATAGCAATTCAAAAATCAGGACGATTGAATGAGGACTCAATCAGGATATTAAAAGAAGCCGGCATAGAATTTAATAACGGCTTGAATAAATTAAAGGCAGATGCGGTAAACTTTCCATTGGAAGTTTTTTTTCTAAGAGACGATGATATTCCTCAATATGTGGAAGATGGAGTTGCGGATATTGGTATCGTGGGTGAAAATGTGATGATCGAAAAAAACAAAGAAGTTGAAATTGTAGATCGTCTGGGCTTTGGTAAATGCCGTTTGTCCATCGCGATCCCTAAAAATCAAAAATATAAAAGCATAAATGACTTGGATGGAAAGCGGATAGCAACAAGTTATTCAATGGTTCTTTCGAAGTATTTGAAAAAAAATAAAATCAAAGCTGAAATTCATGAAATTAGCGGATCCGTTGAGATTGCTCCGGGTATAGGTTTAGCTGACGCGATCTGCGATCTTGTTAGTTCGGGTAGTACTTTGTTTACAAACGGTTTAAAAGAGGTGGAAGTTATTTTGAAATCGGAAGCGGTTATGATCGCGAATACTAATTTATCGAAAGATCAAAAAGCGATTCTGGAGAGACTATTGTTCCGGATTAATGCTGTTAAAAAATCGAAAAAAAATAAATATATTTTATTAAATGCCCCCAATAAAAATTTAGATGCAATTTGTAAAATTTTGCCGGGAATGAAAAGTCCAACAATTTTGCCCTTAGCTGACAAAGGTTGGAGTTCTGTTCACAGTGTTGTAGATGAAAATGAATTCTGGGACATCATTGAAAAGTTAAAAGATAAAGGAGCCGAAGGGATTTTGGTTGTTCCAATCGAAAAGATGATCATGTAGTTATCTGGTAGCTATAATTTAAGAATAAACGAAACTGTTTACTAAAATGAAAACAATAAAATATCCTTTAAAAAGTGACTGGCGGCAACTGCTCAAGCGTCCGGCTTTCGATTCTACGATACTTGAAGGTGTTGTTCAGTCTGTTTTGTTTGACGTAAAACAAAATGGTGATTCTGCAATAAAAAAGTATACAAAAGAATTTGATAAGGTAGATTTAAATGATTTACTTGTGTCGGAAGATGAATTTTCAAAAGCAGAAAAAAATGTTTCAGCGGATTTGAAAAATGCGATCCAATTAGCCAAATCAAATATTGAAAAATTTCACATTTCTCAAAAGGAAGATGTTAAAGTTGTTGAAACAACAGCCGGTGTGATGTGCTGGAGGAAGTCCTTAGCGATTGAAAAAGTTGGTTTGTATATTCCGGGAGGCTCCGCACCTTTGTTTTCTACCGTTTTAATGTTAGGGATTCCTGCCGTCCTTGCCGGATGTAAAGAAATTGTTTTATGTACTCCTCCTGATGTAAATGAAAAAATAAATGATGTTATCTTGTATGCCGCTAAACTGGTTGGAATTCGAAACGTTTATAAAGTTGGAGGTGTTCAGGCAATAGGAGCAATGGCATTTGGAACAGAAACTATTTCAAAGGTTCATAAAATATTCGGACCAGGTAATCAGTATGTGACTTGTGCAAAACAATTGGTAAACAAAGAGGGCATTGCAATTGATATGCCGGCCGGACCGTCTGAATTAGCTGTTCTTGCTGATGAAACATGTTTTCCTGAATTTGTTGCTGCGGATCTGCTTTCGCAAGCAGAACATGGTGCCGACTCTCAAGTCATTTTGGTTTCAACGAATGGAAATGTGATCAATAAAATAATTGAAGAATTAGGAAAACAAGTTGCTGTTTTACCTAGGGTAGATATTGCTTTGAAATCACTTGAAAACAGTAAAGCCATTTTGGTCAAAGATAAACAGGAGGCAATCGATTTGTTGAATGAGTATGCCCCGGAGCATTTGATCATCGCATGTAGTGATGATGAAATGTTGGCTGAGAAAGTTATAAATGCGGGTTCAGTTTTCTTGGGAAATTACTCTTGTGAAAGTGCCGGAGATTATGCTTCGGGTACCAATCATACATTGCCAACCAATGGTTATGCAAAAGCGTATAGCGGAGTTTCCTTAGATAGTTTTGTGAAAAAAATTACTTTTCAGAAACTATCGGAAGCAGGTTTGAAAAATCTTGGAAATGCAATTGAATTAATGGCGGAAGCAGAAGGGTTGATTGCTCACAAAAATGCAGTAAGTATCCGATTTAAAAAATAAAACGATGTTTGACTTAAATAACATACTTAGAGAAAATATAAAAAAACTGGTTCCTTATTCATCAGCAAGAGATGAATACAAAGGGAAAGAAGGGATATTTTTAGATGCCAACGAGAATTCATTTGGTGCCCCCGTTTCTGCTCTTGAATTCGGATCGGTAAAGCTGAACCGCTATCCAGATCCGTTGCAGATTGATGTTAAAGGGAAACTAAGTAAGATTAAAGGTTTGCCTATTGAAAATATATTTTTGGGTAATGGCAGCGATGAAGCAATTGATATTCTGTTCAGAGCATTTTGTGATCCGGCAAAAGATAATGTTATTGTTTGTCCTCCTACATATGGAATGTATGAAGTGTCGGCAACTATTAATGATGTAGCTGTAGCTAAAGTTCCACTGCTACCTGAATCGTTTCAGCTCGATGAAGAAAATATTCTTCGTGCGATTACTTTAAATACAAAATTAATATTTATTTGTTGCCCGAATAATCCAACGGGTAATGCTGTTTCTTG
>JBILYL010000193.1:0-5597 GCA_044377775.1 Bacteroidia bacterium | reverse complement strand
GAGGGCCAACAGACAGTGATGATGGTTTGCCAAAATGCGGACAGGTTTGGGTGAACGAATTGCGTTTAACTGATTTTGATGAGCAAGGGGGATGGGCAGCTACGGCAAGGGTTACCGCTAAATTAGCTGATTTTGGAAATTTGTCTTTATCCGGAAACATGTATACTCCTGGTTTTGGTAGTATCGAAAATAAAATTCAGGAACGTAAAAGAGCTACCTTAAAACAATATGATGTTTCTTCAAGTTTAGAATTGGGTAAGTTCTTACCGGAAGAATATAACATTCATATTCCGATGTATGTTGGATATTCTGAAACATTCATCACACCGCAATACAATCCGCTTGATCCCGATATCTTGCTTGCACCCGCTTTAAAGGATGAAGCGATTCCGAAGAGTGTGCGCGATTCCCTGAAACGCGTTACACTGGATTATACCAAACGGAGGAGTATCAATTTTACGAATGTAAAAAAAGACAAAGGAAAAAACTCCAAGAAGAGCCGTATCTACGATGTTGAAAACTGGGCCGCATCCTATTCTTATAATGAATCTTACAAGCGTGATGTAAATATAGAATATAATACACAACGTAATTACCGCGGTGGCTTGATTTATAATTTCGCTCCTACACCAAAAAATTATAAACCTTTTGCGAAAACAAAAATATTTCAGCACAAATACCTTCAGTTGATCAAAGACCTGAATTTTTATTTGGTACCGAATAAAATTGGTTTCGGAACGGATGTCGACCGCGATTTCAGTACTTCTAAAAACAGAAATACAACGGGTGGGGATTTGTTGATCCTGCCTACTTTTAATAAGCGTTTTACAATGAGTCGTAACTATGAATTTAAATACGACCTTACAAAAGGATTGAAGTTTGATTATACCGCCACAAATGATGCCCGTATCCTCGAGCCTGCTGGCGAAATTGATACAGGTGAAAAAAAGGATACCGTTTGGAATAACTTTATTGAAGGTGGTAAAACAACACGCTTTAACCAGCAGGTTGGAGTTAATTATACAATCCCAATCAATAAAATTCCATTGCTTGATTTTACAACTGCTTCTGTGAGATATGGAGGAACATACGGTTGGGAGCGCGCACCGTTCAATGCTGATTCGTTGGGTAATACGATCCGGAACTCCCAAACAATTAATTGGAATGGTCAGTTAAATATGATTACGCTCTACAACAAGATCCCTTATTTTAAAAAGATCAATCAGAAGGGGAATAAAGGACAGAACAAAGGTGGTAAAGCGAGTGCTATTACTAAACCGAATGCTCCGAAGACTCCAACAGAAATTGCTGATTCTACAAAAAAGGCTAAAGAAAATAAATTTGAAATTTTAGAATATGTTGCCAGAATAATCATGTCGATTAAAACGGTAACGGTTACTTATTCGACAACCGAAGGGACAATTCTGCCCGGTTACGGACAAAATACAAGTATGGTTGGTATGGATGACCACTTTCAGGGACCAACAGCAGGTTTTGTATTGGGAAGTCAGAAAGATATTCGTCCTGAAGCGGTTGAAAAGGATTGGCTCGTCCAGACACAATCAATCAATCTGCCCTATACGCGGACCTATAGCCAAAATCTAAATATCCGTGCCAACGTTGAACCCTTGCCCGATCTGAAAATTGAGTTGACCGGTACACGAACGAAAGCAAAAAGCAACAGTGAGTTCTTCCGATGGGATGGAGACGAATATGTATCACAATCGCCAATGGAAACAGGGAATTTTAGTATGTCGTATGTAACCTATAAAACTTCTTTTGTAAAAGATGGTGATGAAACATTCCAAACATTTTTGAATATCCGGCCGGGGATTTCTGCCCGCCAGGGAGATGAAAATCAATTTTCAGACGGAACAGTTGGCGGTGTTTATCAGGAAGGGTATAATGCAACGTCTCAGGATGTATTAATTCCGGCATTCTTAGCCGCATATTCAGGCAAAAGTGAAAACAATATCAGCCTGAGTCCATTTCCAAAAATCCCGAAACCAAACTGGAGAGTGACTTATGATGGTCTTTCAAAAATGGAAAAAATAAAAAAATATTTTAAATCATTCACATTAAGTCATGCATACCGTTCATCCTACAGTGTTGGCGGTTATACAACCAATTTACTATTTGTCGATGATGGAACAGGGCACACAGATATTAAGGAAACAGTTTCATCTGTTGCAGGTAATCCTAATTTCTTGTCACGTGATCTGATCAATACGGTGTCGATCTCTGAACAATGGAGTCCGCTCATTAAACTGGATATGACTTTGAAAAACAGTATTTTGCTGAGTTTTGAATTCAAAAAGGACAGAAATTTATCTTTGGGTTTAACAAGTAAAACCATTACTGAGGTTGCCGGACAAGAAATCGTTGGCGGACTCGGTTATAGAATCCCGAATTTGAAATTGGGAAAATTGCAGATCAAGGGGAAACCGATCAAGAGTGACCTGAACTTAAAGCTGGATCTTTCATTCCGTAAGAATGAAACGGTTATCAGACGGATTGTGGAGGAGGTTAGTCAGTCTACTGCCGGAACGAATATTATTTCAATCAAAGTATCTGCCGATTATGTCATCAGTGAAAAGATAAATATCCGTTTGTTCTATGACAGAATTATGAACAAGCCTGTTATATCGTCCTCTTTCCCGACAACAAATACCAATGCGGGAATCAGTCTTCGCTTGACTTTGGCAAATTAATTCCTAACATTGTTTTGTAGTTATAGAATTAACTATAAATTTGTGCATCAATAAAAATAAAATTTTTTTAAAATGAACTTTCCTGAAAATTTAAAGTACACCAAAGATCACGAATGGGTTCGTGTAGAAGGTAATATCGCTTTTATCGGCATTACAGAATTTGCACAAGGTGAACTTGGCGATATCGTTTATGTTGACATTACAACTGAAGGTGAAGAATTAGCACACGAAGAGATCTTCGGAACAGTAGAAGCAGTAAAGACGGTGTCTGATTTGTTTATGCCCGTTTCCGGAAAAGTTCTTGAAGTGAATAAAGGTTTGGATACAAATCCTGAGTCGGTAAACAAAGATCCTTACGGAGCTGGTTGGATGATAAAGGTAGAAATGAAAGATGCTGCTGAAGCAAACGCTTTAATGAGCGCTGCTGATTATAAAGCATTGATCGGACATTAATATTCTTCTCTTCTGAAGAGGCAAAAATGTTTTTAAAACACACAAAATGGGCATTGCTTTGGGCATTGCTTATACTAATATTATGCGGAATACCCGGAAGGGATATTCCGCATATTTCATTTCTGGAACTGGTAAGCTTTGATAAATTCGTGCACGCAGGTATATTTTTTGTGCTGCAAGTGCTACTGATCAGAGGCTTTGTGCTGCAATCAAATTATAGTAACTTGCAGCGGCATGCAAAATTTTTCGCTCTTCTAATTTGTGTTGCCTACGGAGGATCGCTTGAAATTATGCAGGATGTTGTATTTACAGAACGTAGTGCAGATGTGTTTGATTTTATTGCAAATAGTTTTGGTTGTGTTCTCGGCTTGTTGTTGTATTCAAGAATTGAAAAAATGATTTTAATAAAATTCATCAGATGAAAATTGATTGGGAAATAAAAAAATTTGAGGAGCTTTCACTCACTGAATTATATACCGTGATGCAATTGCGGCAGGCTGTTTTTTCTGTTGAACAAAATTGTGCCTACCAGGACGCAGACGGCAAGGATTTCAAGTGTTTCCATCTGATGGGTTATAATAATGAAAACGAACTGATTGCTTATTCACGGATTGTACCTGCAGGGATTTCTTTTGATGAAGTTTCTATCGGCCGTGTTATTAGTTCTGACAAAGCAAGAGGAACAGGTGCTGGAAAAGAATTAATGAAAAAATCGAAGGCATTCATTGAGGAACATTTTGGAAACGTTCCTATTCGTATAGGTGCTCAATGTTATCTCATCAAATTTTACGCGGGTTTTGGCTTCCAAATTGCAAGTGAAGAGTATCTTGAAGACAATATTCCACATATTGAAATGTTATATAGGCCTTTATAATAATTTCTGACTTTACATATATTCTTAGGATGATACCGATGAATGATGAAACGATCATCAAACGAATTGTTTGGCTAAAGTATAAATGAAATATTGAAATAAAAAAAAGCTAGGAATTTTTTCTTAGCCTTTATATTAGATGATCATTCCGGCACCAACAGTTATGTTGGTCGCTTCATCAATCAAGATAATGCTTCCCGTATTTCTGTTTTTACTGTATTTGTCGACAACAATTGGAGCCGTTGTTTTAATGGAGATTCGGGCGATGTCATTTAACGCAATATTTTTGTCGTCCTCAACTTTTTCCAATGTGTTGATGTTGATCTTATATTGAATTTCTTTTATTATACAACGCACATCTTTGGTCGTATGTTTCAGCGAATATTTTCCATTTAACTGTAATTGCTTTTCTGCCAGCCAGCAAATCATCACATCAATTTCTTGTGTTACTTCCGGTTGATTGTCGGTTTTTACGATCATGTCACCTCGGGAAATATCTATTTCATTTTCCAAAGTAAATGTAACACTCATGGGTGCGAATGCTTCTTCCAATGATCCATCCAAAATGTCAATTGATTTTATTTTAGATGCCTTTCCGCCAGGTAAAACTGTTACAGAATCACCTTTTTTAAATATTCCTCCGGCAACTCTTCCTGCATATCCTCTATAGTCGTGATGTTCGGAACTCATCGGACGAATTACATACTGAACAGGAAATCGTGCATCAGAATGGTTTTGATCATTTGCAATATGAAGATTTTCCAGCAGGTACATTAATGTTGCTCCTTTATACCAATCCATGTTTTTAGATTGATCAACCACATTGTCTCCTTTAAGCGCACTGATTGGCAAAAAATGTACATCAGTGAGTTCAAGTTTAGAAGCAAAAGCTTCATAATCATTTTTTATTTTTTCAAATACATCTTCTTTGTATTCTACAAGATCCATTTTATTAACACAAACAATTAAGTGTGGAATACGAAGCAAAGAGGCGATATATGTGTGTCGCATTGTTTGTTCAATAACACCTTTACGTGCATCAATTAAAATAATGGCAGCATTTGCAGTGGATGCACCTGTAACCATATTCCTGGTATATTGAATATGTCCAGGAGTGTCGGCAATGATGAATTTTCGTTTTGGAGTTGCAAAATAGCGATAGGCAACATCAATTGTAATTCCCTGTTCGCGTTCAGCACGCAATCCATCGGTCAGTAATGCAAGATTTACATATTCTTCACCACGTTTTTCACTCGTTGCTCTGATCGCTTCATACTGATCTTCGAAAATAGATTTTGAATCGTAAAGTAATCTTCCTATTAATGTACTCTTTCCATCATCAACCGACCCGGCTGTTGTGAAGCGAAGGAGATCCATAGTTAAATATCCAGCTGTAGAAAATTCTGTCATAATAAATTTTATTTTACCATTTGAGGAAAAAGATTTCTCGACTCCGCTCGAACTGACAATCGACTCCGCTCGAAATGACATTTAATGTTGTTAATTCGTTTAAAAATATCCAGCTTTTTTTCTGTCTTCCATAGCCGCTTCAGAGCGTT
>JBILYL010000023.1:0-16764 GCA_044377775.1 Bacteroidia bacterium | reverse complement strand
AAACTTTAGCGTTGATCAAGGAAAGGCATTAAGCGCTGAAGGGCACAACAAACTTTTCAATTTGATACAGAATCTTACAACACCTGTTGTTGCTGCCGTAAACGGTTTTTCTCTGGGTGGAGGACTGGAATTAGCTATGAGTTGCCACATACGTGTTGCATCTGATAATGCTAAAATGGGACTGCCGGAAGTTTCCCTTGGAGTAATCCCCGGATACGGAGGAACGCAACGATTAGCACAATTGGTTGGAAAAGGAAAAGCATTGGAAATGATCATGACAGCAGATCTGATTTCAGCAAATGATGCATTAAGCTGGGGATTGGTAAATCACGTTACAACACCAGACCTGTTGCTTGCTAAATGTTATGAAATTGCGGGAAAAGTTTCCAGTAAATCATCTGTGGCGATAGCATCTGCTATCCGAGCGGTAAATGCAAATTACCTCGATGGTGTAAACGGATTTGATGTTGAAATTGAAGAGTTTGGAAAGTGTTTTGGTACAGAAGATTTTAAAGAGGGCACTACTGCATTTTTAGAAAAACGCAAAGCAAATTTTTCCGGAAAATAATCTGGTTGAATGCTAATCGAATAAAGTTTTTAAGCACCTGAATAGCTTCACAACATTCGAGTACAACGTTGTAAATTTAATTTTTTAACTTTAAACTTCGGTTGAATCCTTTAAAAAAACTTGCCTCTCAAACAGCCATCTATGGCTTACCAACTATTGTCGGGCGACTATTAAATTATTTTCTTACTCCCTTGTATACGTATATGTATACAACTTCTGAATTCGGTGACGTAACGTCCGCATATGCATATGTTTCTTTCCTTCTTGTTTTTTTAACGTACGGCATGGAAACCTCTCTTTTCCGCTTTTCACAAACCGAAATTGAAAAAGAAAAGGTCTATGCTTCAGCATTGATTTCCTTGTTGATCTCTTCTGTTTCATTTGTGTTGATCGCCTTTTTATTTGCAACACCGATCTCTGAAACACTTAAATTTTCGGGGCATCCGGAATACATCATCTGGTTTGCGATCATTTTGGGCTGCGATGCTTTTTCGGCAATACCGTTTGCACGTCTTCGGGAACAAGGAAAAGCAAAGCGTTTTGCAATCATCCGCTCATTGAATATTTTGATCAACATCGGGTTAAATCTGTTTTTTATCTGGTTTTGCAAGGGGGTTCACGAATCTGCCGACTCTTCTTTCAAACCTTTTGTTGACCGCATCTATAATCCGGAGATTGGGATCGGATATATTTTTATATCCAATCTTTGGGCTAGTGTTATTACCCTTTTGCTGTTGACCCCTGAGATAATTTCTGTTAAATGGAAAATGGATGTTGCGATATGGAAACGAATGATGAAATACGGTCTTCCGCTGCTTATTGCTGGATTAGCAGGAATGACAAACGAAACATTGGACAGAACACTGATTCCATATTTACTTCCTGAAGAAATCGGAAAGAGTCAAAATGGAATTTACGGAGCGTGTTATAAAGTTGCTATTCTTATGACGATCTTTATTCAGGCGTTCCGTTTTGCCGCAGAACCCTTCTTTTTCAGCCAATCAAAAGAAAAAGATTCAAAAGAAACCAATGCGGTCATCATGAAGTATTTTGTCATCATTTGTTCTACAATCTTTTTGGGAACAACAATGAATCTGGATTGGATACAATACTTTGTCGGGGCTGACTTCAGAAAGGGAATGGATGTAGTGCCTATTCTACTACTTGCTAACCTTTTTCTGGGAATTTTCATCAACCAGTCTATTTGGTATAAATTAACCGGACAAACAGGATATGGGGCAATTTTAACAATTTTTGGGGCCCTTATCACCATCTCACTAAATTTTTACTGGATTCCCCGGATCGGCTACATGGGCTCGGCTTGGGCAACTCTCATCTGCTATGCCAGCATGATGATTGTTTCCTATTTTCTGGGTAATAAACATTACCCTGTTAATTATGACCTAAAACGGATACTTGGATACCTGGGTTTATCCTTAACTTTGTATTTTATCAGCCTTCTCATCAAAACAGAGACAGCCTCGATTAACCTCTTTTTTAACAACTTGCTGTTGATCGCGTTTGTTGGTTTTGTTTGGAAAATGGAAAAGAATAATTTTAAAAAACTGACATGAAGATCAAAATAATAAATAAATCGAAACATGAACTGCCAAGCTACGCTTCGGTTGCTGCTGCAGGAATGGATCTGCGCGCAAACATTTCGGAACCGATCGTATTAAAATCGCTGGAGCGGACATTGGTTGCAACGGGTTTATTTATTGAATTGCCGATTGGTTTTGAAGCACAAATTCGTCCGCGCAGCGGATTGGCATTTAAAAACGGCTTAACGGTTTTAAACTCTCCCGGCACAATTGATGCAGACTATAGAGGAGAAATAAAAGTAATCCTTGTTAATCTTTCAAAAGAAGACTTTATCATTAATGATGGTGAACGCGTTGCACAAATGGTGATTGCCAAGCACGAACAAGCGGACTGGATGGAAGTAGAACAATTAGATGAAACCGCAAGAGGCGAAGGCGGATTCGGCAGTACAGGAAAAAAATAATACAAAAAAATATTTTATGAAGATAATTATCCCGATGGCAGGAATGGGCAAAAGAATGCGCCCACACACACTTACAACACCTAAACCGCTTATTCCGATAGCCGGCAAACCAATGGTTCAACGCATTGTTGAAGACATCATAAAAGTTTGTGACGAAAAGGTTGACGAAATCGCATTTGTTGTTGGTCGTTTTGGAAAAGAGGCAGAAGACAACCTTGTAAGGGTTGCAGAAAGTCTGGGCGCCAAAGGGAGTATTTTTTATCAGGATACACCACTCGGAACAGCGCACGCGATCATGTGTGCAGAAACGTGCGTTACCGGAAAAGTTGTTGTTGCTTTTGCAGACACGCTTTTTAAAGCTGATTTTAAAATGGATTCATCACAGGAAGGAATTATCTGGGTACAAAAAGTAGACGACCCGAAACCTTTTGGCGTTGTAAAACTAGACGCAAATAATGTGATCACTGATTTTGTTGAAAAACCGCAGGAATTTATTTCTGACCTTGCTATCATTGGTATTTACTATTTTAAAGATGGTGATTATTTAAGACGCGAATTAAAATATCTACTAGAAAACGACATCAAAGAAAAGGGGGAATACCAACTCACAAATGCCTTGGAAAACATGAAGGCAAAAGGAACAAAATTCACTCCAGGAAAAGTTACAGAATGGCTTGATTGCGGAAACAAAGATGCTACTGTTTATACGAATCAGCGTATTTTAGAGTTTATTAAAGATACCGGAATTGTTTCAAGCACGCACAAAAATGTAAACTCAAAAATAATTGAACCTTGTTTTATTGGTGAAAACGTGCAACTTATCGATTCGGTTGTTGGTCCTCACGTATCGATTGGAAGAGATTCTATCATCGAAAACTCTGTAATAAAAAACAGTATCATTCAAACAAACAGTAAAATCAAAAATGCGGAACTAAGCAATTCAATGGTTGGAAATTTTTCGGAATTCACCGGAAGATCAAGCGACCTCAGCTTAGGTGACTATAGCACGATTAAATAAAAACACATTGACGAACACGCTCCTTTCATTTCTTTTTAACCTTCGCAGAAACAGCGTCATACTGCTGTTGTGTCTTTTCTTTTCTTGTAAAACGGCTCAGACAACTGCCGGAGACGGATCGAAAAAGAACCAAGAGAAAAGCTTATCCGAAAAAGATGTTGTACAATTCAAGTTCGTTTTTTTCAACGCTAACAAAGAAAGAATTCTTGGAAACTATGATCTGGCAGAAACGCTCTTTTTACAGGCATTGAAAATAGACCCCAACAGTGCTGCAACAATGTATGAGCTGGCAAATATCTATTCCTTTCAAAACAATAAAAATCAGGCTCTTTTTTACAGCAAGAAAGCCGCATCAATTGATTCAAAAAACATCTGGTATCAACTTTTATATGTCTCCTGTTTAAAAGAAAACAAGCTATTTCCTGAGGCTGCAGCTGTTTATGAACGATTGATAAAAGACTATCCTCAAAATTTTGACTTTTATTACGAACTCGCAAATGTTTATCTGTTTCTCAACAAAACAAATGAAGCAGTAAAGGTATACAATAGAATTGAAGATGCGATTGGGGTTACCGAAGAGGCGTCAATGCAAAAGTTAAAGGTATACAAGAATAACAACAATTTTGAAAAGGCGGTAGAAGAAGCAAAAAAATTAATAAAAGCATATCCGAAAGAAGCAAAGTTCTATGGAATACTTGGTGAACTTTATCAGGAAAAAGGACAGAACGAAAAAGCTTTGGAAGCATACAATGAATTAATAAAAATCGATTCTACAAACGCTTATGTTCACTTGTCTTTGGCTGATTACTATCGTAGTTTAAAACAAAATGAAAAAGCGTTTCAGGAAATAAAAATTGCCTTTCAAAGCAAAGAGTTGGAAATCGATACAAAGGTTAAGATCCTATTATCGTATTATGACATTACAGAAAATTATCCGGAACTAAAGACAGATGCTGATGAGTTGTGTAAAATTATTATTGAGGTTCATCCGGATGAAGCAAAATCCTTTGCCATTTATGGCGATTTTTTATTCCGAGATAAAAAATATGATTTAGCGCGAACCCAATACCGCAAAGCTATTTCACTTGACAAAGAAAAATATGCATTGTGGAATCAGCTTCTGGTTATAGAATCCGAATTAAACGACTTTTCTTCTATGCAAAAAGAAAGTAAAGAGGCGATAGAATTGTTTCCCAACCAACCACTCCCCTATTTCTTCAACGGAATTTCAGAGTACCAATTAAAAAACTATGCAACAGTGGTATCCGTTTTGTCGGACGGCAAAGAGTTTGTTTTTGACAACAATCTGTTGCTGGCACAATTTTATGCAACCATTGGCGATGCTCAAAACCAATTAAAAAATCATCTGGCTTCCGATGCTGCTTATGAAAAATCATTGGAATATGACCCAAGCAACGTATCCGTGTTGAACAATTACGCATATTTTTTATCCTTGCGAAACACGGATCTTATTAAAGCTGAAAGCATGTCGAAGAAGTGCAACGATCTTCAACCGAATAGCGGGTCTTATCAAGACACATACGGCTGGATCTTGTATCAAATGAAGAAGTATGACGATGCGAAGGTTTGGCTCACTAAAGCGCTTGAAAACGGGGGGGAAACAAACAGTACCCTTTTGGAGCACTATGGCGATATTTTATATCAACTGGGTGATGTTGAGGGCGCTTTTAAATATTGGACAGACGCGAAAAAACAGGGTGGCAGTTCAACTCTTCTGGATAAAAAAATTGCAGAGAAAAAATTATATGAATAAGCTTTTTTATTTTCTTTCCGTTTTTCCTAACAGATCGCTATTCCGGTTTGCATTGATTTTGATCCTTGCTTCAACATCTTTGTTTTCATGCAAAACCCATAAAAAGATCACGCTGAACAATGGAAAGTGTTTGTTAGATTTTAAAAATGCGCGGACACTTACTTCCAACCTAAAAACAAACGAATTCCGGTTTGACAGGCTGAACGCTAAACTAAGCGCTGATGCAGAAATAGACAGCACTTCTGCTTCGTTTTCTGTAGCGCTCCGAATGAAAAAAGACAGCATCATCTGGATGTCCCTGTCAAAACTCGGAATAGAAGGAGCACGGGTCTTGATAACAAAAGACTCGGTTAAATTTATTAAACGTCCGCTTGGAAGCGATAATGGAACGTTTTTTATCGGAGACTATGCCTACATCAGTAAAATGCTGAATACTGACATGGATTTTGAGCTACTGCAATCCCTTTTGGTTGGAAATAGTGTTGAGTTCTATGATGAAGACGAAAAAATTAAACCGGGAATAGATAATTGCCAATACACATTGGGCACGATCAGAAAAAAGAAACTAAGAAAGGTTATGGAAAAGGGCAAGGAATTAAAAGAGCCTGCACAAAGTATCTATTTGGTTCCGGAAACATTTAAAATAGCGCGGATCCTTTTTTATGAATTTGCTCCTGACAGAAGCTTTGAGGCTCGTTACAACGATTACGAAGCAAAAGACTCGATACAGCTCTTTCCAATGAAAATGAATTATGTCATTAAGGCACAAAAAAATGTTAAGATCGACTTGACATACAATAAAGTAGTTTTAAACGAAGAACAAACGTTCCCATTTAAAATACCCGACAACTATGAGGCAATTACCATTAAAGAAAAGAAATAGTACGCTTTCATTTATTTTTCTTTTGTGTTTCGTATTGTTAAATGCGGGATCTGCCTTTGCACAAAAACAAACAAAAAAGGACTTAGAAAAGAAAAAGCAACAGCTCCAAAAGGAGATTGAAAACACCAACCAACTTTTGGCAGAAACAAAGAAGCACAAAAAACTCTCTTTGAATCAGTTGGTGATGTTAAACAAAAAAATAAGTGCCCGCGAAGAGCTTATTGCAACAATAAACAACGAAATAGGTGTTTTAAACAAACAAATAAAAGAGAACAACGAATCTATTAATGGACTCCAAAAAGATCTGACGAAGCTAAAGGCTGAGTATGCAAAAATGATCTATTATGCATACAAAAATCAGGACTCCTACAGCAGGTTAATGTTTGTTTTTGCTTCCGGGGATTTTGAACAAGCTTATATGCGGCTGAAGTATCTTCAGCAATACAGCGACTACAGACACAAGCAGGCCGAGCGAATAATTCAAACAAAGAAAACGTTAAATGAAAAAGTACAAGATCTGGAAGTAAAAAAATCGGACCAACGCGTTTTATTGGGCAGCGAAGAAACAGAAAAACAAAGTCTCACGTCTGAAAAAACAGAGAAAGAACAAGTGTTCTCGGAGCTACAACAGCAAGAAAGCAAACTCAAAAAAGACTTGGAGAAAAAGAAAAAAGATGCACAGAAGTTGCAACAGGCCATTCAGCGGGTAATAGAAAAAGAATTAGAAAAAGCACAGGCGCAGGCGGTAAAAGAAAACAAGCCCAAGCCGCAAAAACTAATCCTCACACCGGAATCACAACAATTGTCCAATTCATTTTCCAGCAACAAAAGCAAGCTTCCGTGGCCGGTTGCAAAAGGGGTGATCAGCGAACGGTTTGGGGTTCATCCGCACCCACTGATGAAAGACATCGATATTAACAACAATGGAATCGACATCACAACCAATAGCGGATCACTTGCAAGAGCGGTTTTTGAGGGAGAAGTTAAAGCTGTTGTGAACATGCCCGGTTCTGGACAGTTTATTTTGTTGAGACATGGTGAGTTTCTGACCATTTATTCCAACTTAAAAGATGTTTATGTGAAAGTCGGTGAAAAGGTAAGCACCAAACAAAACATCGGATCTGTTTTGTTGGATGATGACGATTCAAAAACGGTAATGCACTTTGAGGTTTGGAGGGGACAGACAAAGCTTAATCCGGAAGATTGGCTTTACAAGAACAACTAATTATTTTTGATAATTGTTTCCTAAAAAACATATCTCTTTCAAAAAATAAAGAAAAAAAGCAAAAAAACAAATCAATCCCTAATCCACCATAAAAGATAATATTTTTGTATCTTTGTGGTGTATATTTAAAACCACACACGAATGTTAAACAATGTAATCCTTGGTATTTTTGGTCTTGGCGGAACAGAAATGATAATTATTTTAGTGATTGTTTTATTGCTTTTTGGCGGTAAAAAAATCCCTGAATTAATGAAAGGTCTTGGAAGAGGCGTAAAAGAATTTAAAGACGCTTCTAAGGGCGAAGACGTGAATGGCGCGCCTTCCGATAAAAAAGACTAATTTTTTATTTTAATAACCCAAACTCCTCTTCCTAACAGAAGAGGATTTTCTATTTAATAATATTCCCCGATTTGTGAAGACGTATCATTCGTTTGCTGAAATAAGATCTGATTTGGATAGTGGTGCAACAACCTGCGCTAATCTTACCAACTCCTACATACAAGAGATCAACTCTAAAAAAGAATTAAATGTTTTTTTAGAAGTGTTTGAAACCTCTGCTATGGAACAGGCAAAACGTGTGGACGAAAAAATCAAGTCGAAAACAGCAGGACGATTAGCGGGTATGGTTATCGCACTTAAAGATAACTTGTGCTATAAAGGTCACAAAGTTTCTGCATCATCAAAAATTTTAGAAGGGTTTGAATCACTTTATACAGCAACAGTTGTTGATCGGCTAGTTGCTGAAGACGCTATAATCATTGGCCGTTGTAATTGTGATGAATTTGCAATGGGAAGTTCAAATGAAAATTCAGCCTTTGGAAATGTTCTGAACCCATTAGATACGAAACGTGTGCCCGGAGGTTCTTCCGGAGGATCTGCTGCAGCAGTTGCTGGAAACATGTGTATAGCTGCTTTAGGAACAGATACCGGAGGCTCAATCCGTCAACCGGCATCATTTTGTGGGGTTGTCGGGTATAAGCCTTCATACGGTCGCGTTTCGCGTTATGGAGCAATCGCATACGCTTCTTCATTCGATCAGATCGGTCCGATCACAAAAACAGTAGAGGATGCTGCATTGATCATGGAAGTGATGTCGGGAAAAGACGAATATGACAGCACTGCTTCATCGCGACCCGTTCCACCGTTTACAAAAGAACTTGGAAATACACCTGCACAACTTCGGATTGCGTATATAAAAGATTGTTTAGAAAACGAAGGCTTAAATCCGGAAATTAAAACACGCATCAACGAGATCATCAGTAAACTTAAGGCTGCCGGACATACAGTTGAACCAGTTGATTTTCCTTATCTCGATTATTTAGTTCCTACATATTACGTTTTAACAACTGCAGAGGCATCTTCCAACCTCGCCCGTTTTGACGGAATAAATTATGGCTTCAGAAGCAAAAACGCAACCGACTTAGAGTCTACCTATAAAAAATCAAGAAGCGAAGGATTTGGAGAAGAGGTAAAACGCAGAATTATGCTCGGAACATTTGTTTTGAGTTCAGGTTATTACGATGCTTATTACTCGAAAGGTCAAAAGGTCAGAAGGCTTCTGAAAAATAAAACCAACGAAATATTAGAACGCTACGATTTTATACTACTTCCAACAACTCCGGGAACAGCGTTTGAGTTTGGACAAAAAAGTGCCGATCCGATTGCGATGTATCTGGAAGATATTTTCACTGTACAAGCGAACATAACCGGACTTCCAGCTATTTCGCTTCCAATGGGGAAACACTCTAATGGTCTGCCTTTTGGTGTTCAGGTGATCGGTAAAAACTTTGCCGACTCAGAAGTGTTTGCCTTTTCAGACTATTTGATGCGAACCTGTTAGTTTTTTCACGGGGATACAGAAGAATTTTTCTTTTCAGGCAATTTTTAGTTGATAAAAACGCTTTACTCGTCTAATCTTTCTTGCTATTCTAAACAATCATTGCGATATTTGTAAAGGTGGTAAAATTTAATTCTTCATACAAAAAAACGATTTGTTTCGTTGGCTTACTTCTTTTTTTGTTTGGAACGTCAATTCCTTTGCGTTCCCAAACAACTGTAGGGTATGCACCAGAAACAATGATTGATGATCCAATCGCGGCAGCGCTGGATAGTCTTTATAAATTAAACCTTTTCGAAAAGGGTTATGGAAAAATCGCTTATCCGAAAAATCCAAAATTTAATTTCCCGCACGATTCAGTGCCCCGTTACGATGAAATGATCTATGAGTCGCGTTTGGCAAAACTGGATGCCGCCTCTCCGTTTGACCTGCAGTACAACCCGGTTGTAAGAGGGTATATCGACATGTATACGGTACGCAGAAGAGAACTTGTTTCACGAATGATGGCGTTATCACAGTTTTATTTCCCGATGTTTGAAGAGCAACTCGATAAATATAATTTACCATTAGAATTAAAATATCTGGCTATATGCGAATCAGCCCTAAACCCTTTAGCAAAAAGTCGTTCGGGAGCAATGGGTCTTTGGCAGTTTATGTACCCTACCGGTAAAATGTTTGGATTAAAAGTATCCTCATATGTTGATGAGCGCTGCGACCCCTATAAATCAACCGTTGCAGCTTGTGAATATTTCGAATATTTATACCGTCTTCTGGGCGACTGGCAAATGGTTTTGGCCGCTTATAATTGCGGTCCAGGTAACGTAAACAAAGCGATTCGAAGAAGTGGTGGAAAAAAAACATATTGGGAGGTGCGCCCTTATTTACCAAAAGAAACCCAAGGGTATGTTCCTGCATTTATCGCAGTAAACTATGTAATGAACTACACTTCTGAACACAACCTGTATTCTGCAATCCCTAAAAAAACATTTTTACAGGTTGATACCATTGCTATAAAAAAACAACTCAGCTTTTCTCAGATATCAAGCATTTTAGACATCCCGGAAGATGAATTACAGTATTTAAATCCGAGCTATAAAAAGAACGTAATTCCTTTTCTTCCTGATGAAACAAACACACTAGCGCTTCCGACAGCCAAAATGGGCGTTTTTGTTGCGAACGAAGAAAAAATATACAATGCCGGAAAAGACTCATTGCATAGTCAGGACGTACTTGCAACCCAGGAAACAATTAAAATTCACACCGTTAAAAAGGGTGAACACCTTAGCACCATTGCAAAGCGATATGGCTGTACTCTTGCTGAAATAAAATCGTGGAACGGTATTACCTCATCAACGGTTAAGCCGGGAAAAAAGTTAACGATCTATGTTTACGGCAAAAAAATGCCAGAAAACAAGACGGTTGCGGTTGTCGAAAACAAAGGAACACCAGCCACCGAAAACAAAACAACGACAAATGCGAACGGCAAGTTTAAGTATTATACCGTACAAAAGGGCGACTCGCTTTATAAGATTGCTCAAAAGCACAACACAACTGTTGCAGAATTAAAGCGACTGAATAATATCGGAGAAAAATATTCGTTATTACCCGGAAAGAAACTCAAAGTGGCGGGCATCTAATGCGTTTGTTTTTTTTTAAACACATCGTATTTTCTTTCGTTTCAATTTATCAAAAACTAAAAGAAAAAAAATTTATCTCATGAAAATCCGCTTTCTATTCATTTTTTTTTCGATAAACCTTTTGACTTTTTTTTCGGTAAAAGCACAGGAATCAAGTCCTGTTGCAAAAAAAATTCTTGCTTTCTGTGAAATGAATAAGGGAAAAAAAGTTGGTAAAGGAGAGTGTTGGGACCTGGCTAAAGAAGCGCTTAATCAAGCAGAAGCTGTATGGACACCACCTTATGAGTTCGGGACAATAATTACTAAAAAAGAAGCGCTTGTTGCCGGTGATATTCTTCAGTTTGAAAAAGTAAAAATTGAATCACCGGATGGTTCATGGAAAGAGCTTCCTCACCACACCGCGATCGTCTATAAGGTGATTGAAAAAAATAAATTCATAATGGCTGAACAAAACGCCAATGGTAAAAGGTTTGTGATCTTTTCTGAAATAGATCTTTCCCATATTACAAAAGGAAAATATACCGTCTACAGGCCGAAATAGCTTAAAAAGGAAACCGGTATAAAAATTCTTTTTAGGTGAAAACCCATTCTCTCCAAAAACAAAACCCGGCACCTGTTTCTTCTTATTTAATTATAGCACGATCCTGCGCTAAAAAACATTTATTGTGATACCATTAAATTTGTTTTAAATTAGCAAAAAACTCTTCCTATGCAAAAGATGTTACGTTGCTTAATTGTCGCTCTGGTATTCTGTTCACAGGATACTGTTGCGCAAGATTTTTCCTATTCAAATGTTGACCTTGTAAGCGTTACTTTCAGTGGTGGAAACCTCAACATCCGCAAGGATAATGGTGGAACCGTATATACAGCACCTCAATATCTAACAAGTGCTTCAACTCAAAATCCTGTTGCATATATTAGCGGTAACGCTCCACGTGCAGCTGCAGCATTCACGATCGATTGTCCAACGGTACCCGATTCGGTTACTGTAAGGGGCTTTGGCTCCGACTCAATTAATTTTTCTGCTGTAAAAATAATTGTAAATCCAGCAGCAGGAACTATTCACACATTTAACTACCCCGCAACAACTGGTTCTCACGTGTTTACAGCATCAATTGTTCGTTTCTTTAAACCCTACACGATCAACTGGGAAATTTCCTTTGATAACGGAACGAACTGGAAACCTATCGGAGCGAGCAACAACACCTTATATGTAACACGCAGCGCACCGCAGGCAGAAGGGACAAACTACAAGTGGTATCACACCGTTTTTGACCTAAGCTGCAGAAATGCACAATACAAAAGTCTTGACACCGCAATCATTTCAAAAGTTTGGAGCGAATTTACCGACCAGATCGTTTTAAATTACAACAACGATAGCTTGTTTTATTATAAGATCATGAACTCTCCAAACGTGACACTGGGAAGCCTTTTACAATTCCGCGATGCTGAGTGCTATACGTTTGCTCAACTTTTTCTGGCATCAATAAAAATACAAGGTGTTGTGCGAACCAACAACTACGTATACATCACACCCATCAACAACACCGTTTGTGGATATACAGTAAATAGATTCATCGTCAAAAACTGGAACTTCGGAACACCATCAGCCGCAGCAACCTGTCCGAGTTTTCCATACAAAAACACCTACAATTCAACGATCGGATCAATTCCGGCACCATACGATCAATACGTTTTTATAACATCCGATGTAACCGATCAGGCTGGATTACCGGGATCGTGTAATATCCGCCCGGCATCCTATTTCAACAACCATCAAATAGCAAAAATTGATGGTGTTTATTACGATGCCTGTTATGGTGTAACATTCCCAACACTTGTTTCCATAAAAACGGCAGCGTTTAGCGGCTGGAGCTTCCGCTATACAACCAGCGGAACAACCAATTGCTTTTTTACAAACGACATGACACAATCCGATCTTTCGGAGTCAATCAGTACATTTTAAAATGAGAACGTTCTTTGTTTCTTTTTTCATTCTTGTTGCAGCAAAACTTTCTGCGCAGGCAATCGAGCGGAAAATAATAATTGAAAACGGAAATTATTTTTTTACCACAATCGATGACAACAACCAGCTTGCAACGCTGAACACAGGGAAAGCAACGGGTGCGATCGGTGATTCAAAAAAACTTGCAATGCCGGCAGGAAGAAACTACGATGATCCCGTTGTTCCTTTTTCCTGGGACATTGAAGAAACAAGTGTTTTTGCTATTAGTTTTTTGCTTCACCCCCTGAACGACAGAAACGAAGCGATCAAGCGATTGGACATATCTTCATTAAAAGAATGGAGTACAACAGTAACGCCCATTAACCTGATAATGCAGAGTGTTGAAACAAATCCTTTTGCATACAATGATCCTTATTTGTTTGTAACAAGAAGATCAAACATTATCAGCGGCTTTTTTTATGATGCCATTGAAACAAGCGATAATACTTATACCATGGTAATATCAAACGTTAGTGAACTTAGTATTTGGAAATACAATGGAACAACATGGAAACACGGAGATGTGTTTAAATTTCCTGTAGATGGATATTTTTCGCTTTTTGAAAATGATAAAAAAACATATTTAATATTAAATTCAGGAGTAGTCTATGAAGTAACAATGAGTGGCCTTTTGCCTGTAAATAAAGATTGCGGCTCCTCTTTGCCGAGTGGCTTTCTGGTCATAAACAAAGACGAAAACACCGTTTCGTTTATGAAAAAAAACGACCTGAATCTGCGCACAGCGCTGAATGAATTAATAACAAAAAAAGCAATACGTATTTTTTAAATGCTTATAAAAATGAACTTTAAAATGATAAAAAAAATTACACTTTCGTTCGTCCTCTTTTTGTTTGCCGGCTTTGCTTTCGGAAGCGATTTAACCTTCACGGTTATAAACACAACATCAGGCATGAGTACCGGATCGATAGACATGTCTGTTTCGGGTGGCGTTGGGCCATTTACCTATAGCTGGACAGGGCCATCCGGTTTTACAGCAACAACAGAAGATCTTAGCGGGCTTCCATATGGAATATATACCGTTACAGTTACAGATAAATATTGCGGAATCGCAACAACAACGGTCCTTGTTGACAATGATATTGTAAGCAGTATTGGAGAAAACAACGGAAATGTTGTTTCCGTATTTCCAAATCCGGCAAACGGTTTTATAAATATCACGTCAGAAAAAACATTGAAGGACGCAAGCGTAAAGATCATCAATGTTTCCGGACAAGTTGTGTTTGAGAAAAAAGAGATTGCCGGAAACACCTTTCTTTTTGATGTTTCAGAACAAGCTTCAGGAATTTATTTCATTGAAATAAAAACGCCAGGAAGCATTTCAAGAACAAGATTTGTAAAAAATTAACCAAAAACAATTCAATATGAAAAAAAACTACTCCATTTTAATTCTTTTTTTTTATTCTCTTTTTGCTGTTGCCCAAACAGTTTGTAACCCATCCGGAAACCTTATGGTTTTTACGAACTATGACGGTGGCAACCTGAATATTGACGTAGACGTGAATATCCCAAATTTAAAAATTGGCGTTGTAAGTTATGAAGGAACAGCAATAACGATAAGCGGTACATTTGCTGGTAACGTAACAAGCGTTGCCTATGATGGATTTAACAGCACCAACCCACACTGCGGAGGATCCATTTCAACATCAATCTCCGGAGCGGGAAGCGCCACAACAAACATTGCCTTTGCACCGACAGCAACACTCTCAAACTCATTCGGATACGGCTCAATCATCTGTGGTTACAGTTGTTCAACCACCACAAACCAAGGAGGGTGCAACACCGTGGATCAGATAGAAGATTATTTTTTAAACTATTTTCCCGGAAGCCAACTTTACGCACACAAAGTACAATATGGTTGCCGGACAGGAAATCAATCACTTTCAGCAGGAGGAACATGCTGCGCGCTTGCAACGGGAATTGCATCTGATGTATCTCAAAAAAACTTAAGCATTTTTCCAAATCCCGCATCTGCAACTCTTACAATCACCTTTAACAAGTTTGTATCAAACGGCACTGTTCGTGTTTTTAGTACGGCAGGAGAGCTGGTAAAACAAGAAAGCAACATAAGCGGAACCGATCACTCTGTTGCTGTTTCCGGCTTGTCAGCGGGTATTTATTTTATTGAAACAAATGACGGGGAAGAAATTTCACACCTGCGTTTTATAAAAAATTAATCTTTTATGCTCACCTTCTCTCTTTATGGGGAAGTTGTCGGCAAAAACAGTTTTTTTAAATGGGTAAAGTTTTAGAACTAAACGGACTAAGAGGAATCGCGGCACTGATCATCTTTCTCGCTCACGCGGCAAAAGCCGGATTCCTTTCTGCTTACCTTGAAAAACAATACGGCCAAATAGCCCTTTTGATCCTCTTTGTGCTCAGCGGCTTTTTACTTTCTCAGCACTATTTAAATAAAGCGTTTAACACTAAGAACGTTTATAATTATATTATATCGAGAGCTTCCAGAATTTTTCCGGCTTATGTCCTTGTGCTTTTATTGTCGTATGTAATATCTTCGTTTATCTACCCCGAGTTTCAGTATAATTTTCAAAACGAACGAAAGCTTTTGTTTGCACTTCTATTTATTGCTTCCCCTTATGAGTTGTGGTCAATACCGGTAGAAGTACAATTTTATTTTACATTTATTTTTATTTGGTTGCTGTATCAAAAAGTATCGAAAAACTTTTTGGTTCTGTTGTTAATACCGCTTTCAATGGGTGCGTTGGGACTTAAATTTTATTCAGAAAGCGGTCGGTCTCACACCATCTGGCTGTTTGCAATTACCTTTTTTATTGGAACAGCAATATCTTATTTGGTCAACAATAAGTGGGTATTTGAGCGGATAAAAAAAACACCGGCATTTATTTCTGTTAGTGTTTTTGTTTTAACACTCACGATAATTCCCTTGTTCAGAAAATTTTTTGTGTATCACTTAGCGGCACGGCTTGATCCTACAAAATTGATATTAGTTATTTCAACCTTTCTTTTCATTGTAACAAACCCGCAAAATTTCCGGTTCTTAAAAACAAGGCCCTTATTATTTCTGGGAGAAATTTCTTTTGCCTTTTATTTGATTCACCGGCCAATAATAGAGATCTGGAAATCGCTGTTGGGAACCACCCCACTCTGCTTTTTAATTGCACTAACAACAACAATGTTGATTGCTGCCATTTCCACTTTTGCTTTTGAAAAACCCGCAGCAAAACAAATTAAAAAGTTGTTGATCACCTAAAATCAGGTTAATCAGATCTTGTTCAGTGCCTGTTGAAGGTCTTCAATTAACAGGTCCGCATCTTCAAGTCCAATATACAAACGAACCATATTCCATGGCAAAGGGTTTTCAAAACTCTTACTCGCAGCCAGGGCACAAAGGGGAAACAAAAGGGATTCATAACCACCCCAAGATGTGGCCATTATAAAACGCTTAAGATTATCGCAAAAACGCTCTACTCCGGCTTCGTCTTCAGCGTCTATGACGATTGACAAAAGCCCTCCACCTTGTTTCATCTGCCTTTTTGCGAGTTCAAGTTGAGGGTTTTTGGGAGAGAAGGGGTAATTTACGTGTTTGATTTTAGGGTGGTTTTCTAAGAATTCAGAGACTTTTTTGGCGCTTATAGCACTTTGGTTAACGCGAAGTTCAATTGTTCTTAAACCTCTCAAAACAAGTGCGGCATCTTGTGGGGAAATACAACTACCAATTGTCATGTATTCCTCTGCCATCATTTTCATGATCCGTGCGTGTGAACCACAAACAACGCCACAAACAACATCGCTGTGTCCGTTAATATATTTAG
>JBILYL010000344.1:0-3047 GCA_044377775.1 Bacteroidia bacterium | reverse complement strand
TGATTATAAAAGTTCTATAAGTTTATTATCTCTGGTTAATCATGATAGAAAATATTTGACAACAAGAGAAGAGCGAGAATTGTTATCAAGTATGTCAAAGCAGTTAAATGAGAAAGCACCATTTGTTTCTGAAATAAATTTTTATGCACGAAAACTATTAGAAATGGGCTTTAGTGACATTGACATAAGATTGATTTCATTTTTAGAATTACCAAACAGCAGAAATATATTTTCAATTGCAAGTGGATTTGCAAGATTAAATAGAGTTTTGGATACTATTTCAATAGCAACAAACAGAGCAACCAAAGTTGTTAAAACGTTAAACAATTACTCACATGGAAACTTGAACGGAATATTGACAACCTTTAATCTAAAAGAAAGCATAGAAAACACAATTTCACTCTTAAATAATAAAATAAAAAATGGATCAAGTGTATTTGTAAATATACATGAAAATGTTTTTATTACAGGAAATCAAGAAGAACTTTCGCAGATTTGGACAAATATAATTAACAATGCGTTACAAGCTAGTAATAATAAATGTACTATTAAAATTGATTATTTGCTCATTGAAAACACCAATCACAGAATAATTATTTCAAACAATGGACCTGCAATTCCAAAAGAGTTGTTATCTAAAATTTTTGATCCATTTTTCACCACAAAAAAATTAGGTCAGGGTTCTGGAATAGGCTTAGATATAGTGAAAAAAATAATAGAAAAGCATAGTGGGAAAATCAATGTCGAAAGTGATGAAAATGAAACTGCTTTTGAAATAACAATACCCCTAAAACTCTTAAAAGATGAATAAAATAGCAATAGTTGCAGTGGATGATGAAAAGATAATACTTGATTCAATCCGAGATCAAATTGAGAAAAAATTTGGAGAAAAATACCAAATTGAATTTGCCGAAAGTGCAGAAGAGGGATTAGAAATTTGCTCTTATCTTGTAGAAAGTGGGATTTCTTTGCTATTAATAATAACAGACTATCATATGAAAGGTATTAAAGGCGATGAATTCGCATCTATACTTAGGCAAAAGTACCAAAATATAAATATAGTAATGATAACGGGCTATATGAAAAAAGATAAGTTTGATGAATTAATAGAGTCAAAAACCGTTAAGAAAATTATTGAAAAACCTTGGCAGGAAAAAGAATTAATTGATATTATAAATGACGTTTCTAGTCATTTTTTAAAAAACAAACTATGAAAAGTAAAATTTGTATACTGATAGTTGATGATGATCTTATACTTCTTGAATCACTTAAAATGCAGCTAGAAAGCTTTATACCAAACGAATTGATACTAGAAGCCGCGTCATCTTTTGAAGAATCAGAATTTATATCCAATGATTTAGCTGAACAAAACATTCCAATTGCGATAGTAATTACTGATTTCAATTTGGAAAACTACAAAGGAACGGATGTAATTCGAATGGTCAGAAAAAAAAATCCAAACAGCATAAACGCAATATTGACTGGGCAATATGATACTAAAGCCATACAAGAATTAGTTAATGAAATAAAATTAGACTTTTTCTTCAGCAAGCCATGGCATTTTGAAGAAATAAAAAACTTTATTGAAAGCAGCATTGAAATATATGATAAAAGAGAAGTTTAAACTATTTCTTTCCCTATATCTTTCAATTCTAATAATAGCATTTTAAAATCAAAAGGATCAAATACCTTTTTCAGCTCAGGGATAAAATCCTTTCCATATTTCAGATAATACGGAGCGAAATTTTCATAACGCTCTTGAAGGATTCCATCCGGTAAAAACTTATCCTTAAGTTTCCTGATCTGATTAATATTTGTTTCCTGTTTTTGTTTCTCTGATTTAATTATTTTAGCTTCAATATTCTTTAAACCGGCTAAAGCCTTTTGTAGCTCTACCTCCACAGTTGCTTTGATCGTATTATCTACGACTGATACTTTTATTGAAAGTTCATTAAAGACAGATCGTAGCGTTTTCTCCTGCTCGGTTAAAGAAAAATCCGAATTTTTACTTATAAATTCTTTTACAAGATGTTCTGCATCTTTAAATATTCCTTCTGTTGATAAACCTAATTTTAGCATTTGTTGCCTTATCTTTTCATCGCTTAACAATGCAAAATTACGTGGCATAAGAACAGGAAAGTTAATCTTATGATGATCGAACATTGCTTTGTACTCCAACCAATATGCGATCTCGCCCGGGCCACCAATATAGGCTAGGTTAGGGAGGATCATTTGTTGATATAAAGGGCGAAGCACAACATTCGGACTGTAATTACCGGAAGGGTAAGCCAATGTTTCAGGAGTAGCATTTTCAATTCTCACGCGATCGGCATCTGTGAGTTTAAAAACATTGATCTCGCGAGGATTAACTTGTGCTTTGTGACCAATTTTTTCCAGTTCAGCTATTGTATTATTGACCAGTTTAAAATTTGTATTGTTGACAATATCATCCTTTAGGATATCAGAAAATGTCTCTTTTAATCGTGCATCATCGGCATCGAGGATGACTAAACCATATTCAGCGAAAAGTTGATGAACCAAATAACGCGTAGCATCAGCAAGCGTATGATGGTTTAAATACGCTTCAGAAAACAGCTGAATTAATGACCGAGCATTTTCCGATTCGCCAAGTATCTGTTTCAATTCGTCAATCACACCGTTCATGGTAGCCGGGTTCATCCGTCCGACTGCTCCTTTCGCGTCATGATTCCAACTAACAGTCTTGCCAAACAAATGGATAGAACGAATCTCGTCAAAATCATGATCCTCACTTGCCATCCAGTAAACAGGTACAAAATCTTGCTCCGGGTATTTTGATTTTAGCACTTCTGCCAGATTGATCGTTGAGAGAATCTTGTAAATAAAATACAAAGGACCTGTAAATAGGCAGAGTTGATGACCGGTACAAACAGAGAACGTATTATTGTTTAATAAAAGCCGGATATTATTAAGAGAAACATCCGCATTTTTCAGCTTGGAATATTGAGCTGTCAAAACATCAACAAGCAATATCCTGTTGATATTTTCACGACCCTTATCTTCAATAA
>JBILYL010000391.1:0-2556 GCA_044377775.1 Bacteroidia bacterium | reverse complement strand
GTTGATATATTCCAAAAACAGTTTTGAGAACTGCTTTGTCTCTGCATATGGAATCGTGTGTGTGTTTGCCATCATAATTGGTTCACAAAGGTAACGAAATGGATATTATAAATGGTAAATTATGAAACCACATTATTTACCGGATAATCGATTAAATTTGTAAAAAAAAGAGCCCAATGGAAAACCCGGAACGAATAAACCCATGGAAAACCTTAACATCAGAAAGAGTTTATGATTCCCCCTGGATCGGGCTTACAAAGCACGATGTATTAAATCCAAATGGGAATCCAGGAACCTATTCTGTGGTTCATTTTAAAAACAGAGCGATAGGAATCCTGCCATTGGATAACGATTACAATACATGGATCGTTGGTCAATACCGATACCCAATCAATCAATATTCATGGGAAATACCTGAAGGTGGAGGACGTTGGGATGTTGAGCCATTGGATTCGGCAAAGCGTGAATTACAGGAAGAAACTGGTATTTCAGCAACAAAATGGACAAAGATCCAGGAAATGTACCTGAGTAATTCTGCCAGTGATGAATATTGCACCTTGTATATTGCACAAGATCTTTGTTTCGGAGAAGCGGAACCGGAAGATAACGAGCAATTAGAGGTCCGCAAACTTCATTTTGATGTCTTATACAAAATGGTAGAATCTGGTGAAATCAAAGACAGCCTTACGGTAGCAGCAGTTTTAAAAACAAAATTATTAATACTTGAAGGAAAGATCTGATAAAGGAGAACAGCTAAGGATAATTTCGGGAAACACCTCTTTGAAATGAAATGGAACATCACTCTTGCATATTCGTCTAAAAAGTCAAGAACCGGCTGATAAAATCCCTTTCCGTTCTCAAGAAGAGAAACCCCTTTAATTTCAAAAACACCATTCTCTTTATCCATGATAATTGCTGGATAAATTTCGGAATGATTTATTTTGATGAGTTTCATATATAGGATTCTTATATTACGAATGTAAGACCTAAATAAAGAAAAATTAAGAATAATCAGACAACTTCACCATAAAGATCATAATCTTCAGCAGAAGTGATCTTTACGTTTGCAAAATCACCTACCCGCACATAATCTTTGTCCGCTTTTACAAGAACTTCATTATCAACTTCAGGAGAATCAAACTCGGTGCGGCCAATAAAATAATCCCCTTCTTTTTTATCAAATAAAACTTTATATGTTTTGCCTATTTTCTTTTGATTCAGGTCATAAGAGATTCCCATCTGCAACGCCATAACAGCTTCGGTACGGGCCTGTTTAGTTTTGGCTGACACATCATCCTTTAATAAATAGGCATGTGTGTTTTCTTCATGAGAATAACCGAAGATCCCCAAGCGTTCGAAACGTGTTTGTTCCACCCATTCCAACATTTCTTCATGGTCTTTTTTTGTTTCACCCGGGTATCCGGCAATTAAAGTAGTACGAAGCGCTATTCCCGGAACTTTATCACGGATCTGATTCACCAGATCAATGGTTTTCTGCTTGGTTGTCCCTCTCCTCATGCTCTTCAACATATTATCGCTGATGTGCTGCAAAGGCATATCAAGATAGTTGCAAATGTTTTTACGTTCATTCATTACATCCAACACATCCATTGGGAAACCAGCCGGAAAGGCATAATGTAAACGAATCCATTCTATTCCATTAACATCAGAAAGCTGTTTCAACAGTTCGGAGAGATTTCGCTTTTTGTAGATATCCAAACCGTAATAGGTAAGATCCTGTGCAATCAACATCAATTCCTTTGTTCCATTTTTCGCTAAATGCTTAGCTTCTTTCACCAAATCTTCAATTGAACGGGAAACGTGTTTACCCCGCATTAATGGAATGGCGCAGAAAGAACAAGGGCGATCGCAACCTTCAGAAATTTTAAAATAGGAAAAGTGATGGGGTGTTGTTAACAGACGTTCACCAACTAATTCGTGTTTATAATCCGCTTTCAATGTCTTTAACAAACGGGGCAATTCCCGTGTACCAAAATATCCGTCTACATTCGGGATCTCCTTTTCTAATTCGGGTTTGTATCGTTCACTCAAGCAGCCCGTCACATATACTTTATCTACTAATCCTGCCTTTTTTGCATCAGCATAGCGAATGATCGTATCAATACTTTCTTGTTTTGCATTGTCGATAAACCCACAAGTATTAATGATCACAATGCTTGAGTCATCTTCAGTACTTTCATGTTGAACATCAAAATTGTTGGCTTTCAACTGTCCCATCAATACTTCGCTATCAACAATATTCTTAGAGCAACCGAGTGTAACTACGTTTACTTTATTTTTTTTAAGTGTTTTTGTTTTCAATTTTCTAAATTTAATCTTCAACAAAGATAGTTAATCAAGTTTAACTATGAATATTGAATCTAAATTATAGTAACTATTTTACATGGACACTAAGGCTTGGAAGTATTTTCAGGAGAAACATCATTTTTATTTTCATATTCCTTCCGGTAGATCTTTATCATGATCAGCAGATATGAAATCAGCAGCGGTCCGAAAATGAATCCAGGTAAACCAAACCATTTAAAGCCAACAATT
>JBILYL010000022.1:0-16851 GCA_044377775.1 Bacteroidia bacterium | reverse complement strand
AATATTTTTTTTACTTCCTCTTTACTCAATACATTTGGCAATACCCTTTCCCTCTTCGGACGATGGATTAACTCAATGTCAATTTTAATGTTCTGCATCGTCCTGAAAAATAATTTTATTGCATTCACTACTTGATTTTGATAGGAGGCCGAATATTTTTTTGCAATAATGTATTCATTGTTGAACCCGATTACATCCTCATTCGTAATTTCAATGATCGATTTGTTATGATAGTAAATTAAAAATGTTTTTAAAGCATCAGAATAGGTTGTTACTGTGTTCTCGCTATACCTTCTGGAATGCATCCATTTAATAAACTTTTCTATTTGATGAAGCGTTTCAATACACAGGGTTTTCTTGTCGCTCAGGATCAATTTTTCATTCGCGATTTTTTCCCTCAATGGTTTTGCATCAATGATCGAAATTTTGTCAAATGTTTTTTTTATCTCGTTTAATATTGCAATCGAGTAGGGGGCATACCACGATTTTAAATTCTTGCTCCAAAGCATGCCCTTTATTTTGCGCACCTCTTCTCCCAATATAGTATCATATGGGAATTGAAGCACTACAACTTCTTTGCCTGAGTGAACAGTTTTGTCAATTTTGACTATTTTCATTTTTAGAAATTATTTTACGTCCTCTTTTTTCTTCACCAAAAAGTAGTAGTCCTTTTCTAAGGGTAAGTAGCCGTACTCATAACAGAAATAATAATTTGTTCCTTTTTTTGTGGTATACACATTGGTGTAAAAACTAAAATTGAAGCCCTTTTGCAACAGCTTCGATTTTGTCGCCTTTGCCGTTTCTTCCGGAATAAGCTCTTCTAAGATCTTATAGTTTTTTCTGAGGGATGAATTTACCGTCCGGTAATATTCACTTGTTGCGGTTTTTATTTTGTTGTTGTAACTATTCCGACAAAGATCTGAACAGAACTTTTTGTCGATTCTTCCTTTAAAGGAATCTCCGCAATCTAAACATACTTTACTCATACACGTATTTTAAAAAAATTATTAAAAAAATTTCTTTACTAAAAAATGTGCGGAGTATCGTTTTTAGTGAAGTAAATGTAAACTATTTATCCGTACTACCCGTGTATACACGGATAAATTCGGATATACACGTTTAAATACCGAATCGGGTTTGGATATAGCCACACATTTGCACCGTCAAAACAACAAAGCGTTTATTGACGAAAATGAAATAAATTATTAATCCGTATTTGTATATAAACAGATACACAAAAAAACAAAACACTATGAACGCATTACGCAACAAAGTACAATTGATTGGTAACTTAGGTATGGATCCTGAAGTGAAATCATTAGATGGCGGTAAAAAACTGGCTAAGATGAGTATCGCAACAAATGAAAATTACAAAAATGCAAAAGGAGAAAAAGTAACAGAAACGCAATGGCACAATTTGATTGCCTGGGGAAAAACGGCCGAGATTATCGAAAAATTTCTGAAGAAAGGCAGCGAAATTGCAATTGAAGGAAAATTGATCAACCGTAACTATACCGATAAAGAAGGAATTAAACGTTATGTAACCGAGATAGAAGTGAGTGAAGTGCTTATGCTCGATGCAAAAAAATAGTTTGTTGATTCGTGTGTGAATGATAAGTCGTCCTCTCTTGGAGTAGAGAGGCGACTTTTTTTATTTCGCACTTTTTTAACATGTCCATCATCATTTTTGACTTTCCATTCTTTTTTTATTTCCATTCCGACCCTTTTTATTGTCATTCCGACCGTAGCGGAGGAATAAAAAACGCCTCCGATTATTCGAAGGCGTTTCACGCTTAGGGATGTTGTTAATCCTATTTCTTTTTTTGTAATTCGATCACCGCATTATTCACATTTAAAAAACCTCCAGAGATACAAATCTCAGAAACATTTTTCTTCATCTCTGTTGTCTTTTTCTTTCTCAATCCTTTTGGTTTTCTTAATCCGGGTACATTTACTTTTCCACTATACGGTTCAACCGTTTTCATTAATACCGCTTTAACTTCTTCCGCTTTTAATTCAGGGAAATAACTGCGGATGATTGCTGCTACACCGGCAGTACTTGGAGATGCCATACTTGTGCCGGATAAACTTTCGTATTTACTGCCTGGAACAGTCGCGTATATATCCACACCCGGTGCAAATAAATCAACTTTCGTTTTCCCATAATTAGAGAACGAACCAATAATCTCGTCACCCTTCTTATATCCACTCGCACCAACCTGTATCCAATTGCTTGCAATTTCTCCGCTCAACAATTCTCTGCTCGGAAATGATAATTCCACATCATTATCTTTAGACTCATTACCTGCTGCATGAATTAATAATACATCCTTCGATTGAGCATATTTAACAGCATCGTCAACTAATTTTTTGTCGGGAGAGTAGTATTTTCCAAAACTCATATTGATAACAGTTGCTCCATTATCTACGGCATAATAAATTGCATTTGCAATATCTTTATCGCGCTCATCACCGTTTGGTACAGCACGTAAGATCATGATTTTTACATTATTTGCAATACCCTTCATTCCCAGATTATTGTCGCGCATTGCAGCAATAATTCCGGCAACATGTGTTCCGTGGCGTGCATCCGGACCTTGTACATGGTTGTTTCCATAATACTTTTCATTCGGATTGTTTACATCATCACCAACAATAAATGTTCTGATAGAATCAGCATCTAATTTGCTTAATTTAACGATCGGTTCAAAATGTTCTTTCCCTTCTTTTAATTGATCTTGAAGGAATGTTTCTTTCAATCCAAGGGCAAAGGCACGTTTTAAACTTTTAGTAAGTTCTTTTTCAATTTCATTCTCCGGTGTGTAATTTTTAAAAGCGTCTTTATTTAAAACACCATTGTTTTTCTTTTTTACCTTAGCTAAATATTCTTCCACCATTTGGATGCTCTCCAATTGTCGTTCATTGTTTTTTAGCTCTGAAGCATAGATCTGTTTCAATTTTTTATACTCAGCATAATCTTTTAATTCCTGGCCATTAAGCGAAGATTCATCAGTAACGCTGCGGTACTTTTTATCACCTTTTTGAACGATGCGTGCCAATTCACTCGCTTCATTATCGAGATCTCCATTTTTTCCACCGATAAAGCTCCATCCGTTTACATCATCAATGTATCCGTTTTTGTCATCATCGATACCATTGTCGGGAATTTCACTTGCGTTTTTCCAGATCACTTCTTTCAAGTCTTCGTGATTTGGATCAACACCGCTGTCAATAACCGCAACAACAACAGTTTTTGATGTTTTTGTACCCAATGTTTTATAAGCTTCTTCGGAACCAACACCATATACTTTGTCCTTTTTAGGATCGAGTGTCTGCCAGAAATCAGGATTTTTTTTCTGAGCAAAAGTAATGCTCGTATAAAATATACTCGCGAATATAAATAGTTGTTTCATTCTTATTATTTGATTAGGTAATACGAAAATATGGATAATTAAATGATTTTTACGCCCTCCTTATAGAAACGTTCGGGAAATTATATGAATGGCGCATAAGTTGGATGAGTGGAGAACATTCAAATGACGATTTAAAGTATGTTTGAGGGCTTATTTTAAGATATTTTAACTTTTTAAATCAACGTTTCAAAACAGATGATCTTTCCGGAGCCGCGCGTGAGGAATGAAAGCATACGATGCCGTGTGGCGATGTGCGATAGCGATTATGCTTTCTTGAATTTTTTTCGTTCTTTTTTGATCAAGCAAAAAAGAACAAAAAGGAAATTTGAAAAAAATATTATTTTATGTTACGGCTACTTAAAAACGATCAGCATCACGACTTCAAAAAAGCGAAAGAAAACCATTAAATACAAAAAAACTCCCGTAAAGTCAAATTACGGGAGTTCTTTTAAGAAATTTCAATACTAACAAAACTCATCAAAAGCCATTTGAAGATTATCAGCGATCATTTGAGCACTTCTGCCTTCAATGTGATGACGCTCTACAAAATGCACCAATTTCCCATCTTTAAACAAGGCAATTGCCGGTGATGATGGTGGATATGGAGCAAAATGTTTACGTGCCTCCGCAACAGCTTCTGTGTCAAAGCCTGCAAAAACGGTCGTTATTTTATCGGGGCGTTTTGCACCTGCAACGGATAGTTTAACGCCTGGGCGGGCAGCTCCGGCAGCACAGCCGCAAACGGAATTTACAACCACCAAGGTGGTTCCTTTCGCATTAATGGCAGCATTTACAGCATCAGGTGTTGTCAGGTCTTCGAAACCAACAGTCACAAGCTCTGCTTTCATTGGTAATACAATACTTTCTGGATACATAATCGTTCTATTTTAAGTTTATAAATTGCATTTGAATAATGCAAATTTACGAAATAACAGTTAAAAGTGGCATCATTATTTCTATAATGTATATTATCAAGCAAATGAATATATTTGTTCTATAAAAATTAAATAAAATGAATGTAAAAATCGCACTGCTTTCTGCAGCAATAGTAGTTACCGGTATCAGTAATGTTGTTGGCCAAACCAAGTTGATCGAAAAGGTATCCCGAAAAGGAAATGAATTGGTGATCTCCTATGAGAAATATAAATTAGCAAATGGCTTGACAGTCGTGGTTCATGAAGATCATTCCGATCCTATTGTTTATGTTGACGTTACCTACCACGTAGGATCAGCCCGTGAACAGGACGGACGCTCAGGATTTGCACACTTTTTTGAACATATGATGTTTCAGGGTTCTGAGCATGTGGGAGACGAACAGCATTTTAAAATGGTAAGTGAAGCGGGTGGCACATTGAATGGTACCACTAACCTTGACAGAACAAATTATTTTGAAGTACTACCTTCGAATCAGCTGGAAACAGCTTTGTGGCTGGAGTCGGATCGTATGGGTTTTTTGTTGGATTCCGTTACTCAGAAAAAATTTGAAGTACAGCGTGCAACAGTTAAAAATGAACGCGGACAAAATTATGATAACCGTCCATATGGTTTGGCGGGAGAAAAATCGTCAGCGGCATTGTATCCGACCACTCATCCTTATTCATGGTTAACGATCGGTTATATCGAAGATCTTAATCGTGTGGATGTTAATGATCTAAAAAAATTCTTTATGCGTTGGTATGGTCCCAACAATGCAACACTTACCGTTTCCGGAGATGTAACTGCAGAACAGGTTGTGAAGCTTGCCGAAAAATATTTCGGACCGATCGTTCCCGGACCTGAAGTAAAAGCGCAAACATTTCCTGCCGTTGTATTAGATAAGGACCGGTACATTTCATATGAAGATAATATCCGTGCACCCATGTTGGAGTTTAGATTTCCAACAGTTCCTGCACGTGATAATGATGAAGCTGCGATTGATATTTTAGCCGATGTTTTAGGTGGCGGAAAATCTTCTGTTTTTTATCAGAATTTTGTAAAATCAGAAATGGCTTTGAGTGCAAGTGTTGAACATCCTACTGCCGAATTAGCAGGAAGTCTGGAATTCAGTGTTCGTACATTCCCTGGAAATTCTCTTGCAAAAATGGATTCGTTAGTACGTTATTCGCTACTTGAATTCGAAAAACGTGGTGTTACTAATGAGGACATCAATAAATTTAAAGCCGGATTCGAAACGCAAAAGATCAATTCATTGTCGAGTGTGCAAGGTAAAGGAACGATGCTTGCATCATATCAGACCTTTACAGGAAATCCGAATTATATTGTGAAAGAGATGGAGCATTACAATAAAGTAACGAAGGAAGATGTGATGCGTGTTTATAATAAATACATTAAAAATAAATATGCAGTTATATTAAGTGTTTGTCCGAAAGGAAAATCGAACCTCGCAGCAAAGCCCGACAATTATGTTCCTGCTGTCCGAAATGTAAATACTCCGGAAGCTGCTGAGTATAAAAATCTGGTTTATACAAAAGCAAAAGATAATTTTGACAGAAATAAAAAACCGGCTCCGGGTGCAACTCCTGTCGTGAAAGCCCCTGTATTCTGGATGCAGAAATTTGAAAACGGAATGAAGGTCATCGGAACAAAAAGTGATGAGGTTCCAAGTACAACCATTCAATTGAATATTGAAGCGGGTCATCGTTACGAGAAAAAAGATGAATCCGGAATATCACAACTGCTTACTGCTCTTATGAATGAATCCACAACAAAACACAGTGCTGAAGAGATCGGAGAGATGTTGGAAAAACTCGGTAGCAGTGTGACTATCGGAAATAATGGTCAGGATGTTGTATTGGCGGTTTCCTCATTAACGAAAAATATTGATGCGACACTTGCAATTGCTGAAGAGATGTTGTTCATGCCGAAGTTTGATACAGATGAATTTGAACGGATCAAAAAGCAACGTTTGGAAGCGATTGCTAATCAAGTGACTCAGGCTACCACTGTTGCAAATAATGTATACGCTAAATTAGTTTATGGAAGCGATCACATTATGAGTATTCCTTCTTTAGGAACCAAAGAAACTGTGAGTGCCTTGACATTGGAGGATGTGAAAAAATATTATGCGGAGCACGTTTCACCTTCGGTTTCTTCATTGGTTATTGTAGGGGATATTTCGCAGGAAACGATCGTATCTAAAATAAATTTCCTGAAGAACTGGAAAGGCAACAGTGTTGTTCATCCTGCTGATTTAAAAGTTCCTGCAGTAGATAAAACAAAAATTTATTTTGTGAATAAGGATAAAGCACCTCAGTCCGAGATCCGGATCGGGTATATGTCAATGCCTTATGATGCAACGGGTGAATATTACAGATCAGTGATCATGAATTTTACGTTGGGTGGAAATTTTAACAGCCGTATTAATTTAAATCTTCGTGAAGCACATGGCTACACCTATGGTGCCCGCTCCGGTTTTTTCGGTAGTGAGTTCGTTGGACCTTACACCGCGAGTGCTGGAGTGAGAGGAAACGCAACCGACAGCTCTGTGGTAGAATTCTTAAAGGAAATTAAACTCTTTGCTGACAAAGGAATAAATGCAGAAGAGCTTGCGTTTACAAAAAGCTCGATGGGACAAAGTGAAGCGTTGAAATATGAAACAGCAAATCAAAAGGCCGGTTTCATAAAACGCATCATGGATTTTGATTTGGATAAAGCCTATACAGAAAAGCAAAATGAGATCTTAAAGGCGATTACAAAAGATGAAATAAATGCACTTGCAAAAAAGAATTTACCGTATGATAAAATGATCATTCTGGTAGTAGGCGATAAGTCGAAGGTTTTTGACGGATTGACAAAGTTGGGGTATGAAGTTGTTGAGTTGGATAGTGATGGGAATATCCTTAAAGCAGAAGTACAACAGACACCCGCTTCAATAAAATCAGAAGAAAAAAAGGCTGATCCGGTTTATCCTCCAGGAAAAACACCTGCAAAGGACAGGAAGATCTCCGATCCTAAATAAAAATAAAAGCGCTGGTCAAAAGAAATTGATCAGCGTTTTTTTTGAAAAAAAGTTTTAATAAGTGCAGCGCTTTCGTCTGCTAAGATGCCTGAAATGAGAGTAGTTTTAGGATGAAGTATTTTATTGTTCTCCAATAAATGAAATCCCCGTTTTGTATCCGGTGCACCATAAACGAGTTTCCCCAGCTGCGCCCATGCGATTGCTCCTGCGCACATCACACATGGTTCCAGCGTCACATAAAGCGTACATTCGTTTAAATATTTCCCGTTAAGATAATTAGCGGCAGCGGTAATAGCCTGCATTTCGGCATGTGCGGTCACATCGTTCAGTCGCTCGGTTAAATTATGCGCACGTGCAATAATCTTATTCTGACAAACTACAATTGCGCCAACCGGCACTTCGTCTGCATCAAATGCCTTTTGAGCCTCTTTCAAGGCTTCGCGCATAAATGACTCGTCACTAAATACTGTTAATTCCATTAGGTAAAGATACTATTCCGGATTCTAATTTTAATACCTAAACCAAGCTTTATTTTTAGTAATTTCGCAGTGCTGAAAGACGCACATTATTTTACATGGTTTTCAATTTTCAAATTTTCAAATCAATATGTTACGATCACACACTTGCGGAGAATTAAGAATTACAAATGTTGGACAAACAGTTACTATCAGTGGATGGGTTCAGGGTGTCAGAGATAAAGGTTCTTTACTTTGGATCGATTTGCGCGATCGCTACGGGATCACTCAGATAACAATTGAAACAGATAATGCTTCTAAGGAATTGGTTGAAGTGGCACGTACCTTAGGACGAGAATTTGTGATTAGTGTTACCGGTAAAGTTACGGAGCGCTATTCTAAAAGTGATAAATTGGAAACCGGTGATATTGAAATTTATCCGGATAAACTCGTTGTTTTAAATCCGGCAATTACTCCGCCTTTTACTATTGAAGACGAAACGGATGGTGGTGATGATATCCGCATGAAATACCGCTACCTTGATCTGAGAAGAAATACCGTTCGTAAAAATTTAGAGTTGCGTCATCGTATGGCGATTGAAACACGCAACTTTTTAGATAAATTAAATTTTCTTGAAGTAGAAACTCCAGTACTTATCAAATCAACACCAGAAGGTGCACGCGATTTTGTAGTGCCTTCTCGAATGAATCCGGGTGAGTTTTATGCCTTGCCGCAATCTCCCCAAACATTCAAACAGTTATTGATGGTGGGTGGTTTCGATCGTTATTACCAGATCGTAAAATGTTTCAGAGATGAGGATCTCCGCGCTGATCGTCAACCAGAATTTACTCAGATCGATTGCGAAATGGCATTTGTTGAGCAGGAAGATATTTTAAATACGTTTGAAGGATTGGTTCGTCATCTTTTTAAAAGTGTGAAAGGTGTTGATATACCTACGCTATCACGCATGACCTATGCTGATGCGATGAAGTTTTATGGAAATGACAAACCGGATATTCGTTTTGATATGAAGTTTGTGGAGCTTAATGATATCGTGAAAGGGAAAGAGTTTAAAGTGTTTGATGATGCAGGATTGGTGGTTGGTATTTGTGCGAAGGGTGCTGCAGAATATACGCGTAAACAAATGGATGAGCTTACTGAGTTTGTAAAGCGTCCGCAGATCGGTGCTACCGGATTGATCTATGCCCGTTACAATGCGGATGGAACAATAAAATCTTCTGTCGATAAATTTTACAATGAAGAAGAATTAAAAAAATGGGTCGCAGCATTTGGTGCACAGCCGGGTGATTTGATGATGTTAATTGCTGGCGATGAAAATAAAGCGCGTAAAGCTCTTTCTGAATTGCGTTTAGAGATGGGAACGCGTTTGGGCTTGCGCGATAAAAATACGTTTGCTTGTCATTGGGTTCTTGATTTTCCATTATTGGAATATGATGAAGATTCAAAACGTTACCATGCGATGCACCACCCTTTCACATCACCAAAACCGGAAGATATTGAATTGTTAGGATCGGATCCAGGTGCGGTGCGTGCAAATGCATACGACATGGTGATCAATGGAGTAGAAGTAGGAGGTGGTTCCATCCGTATCTTCAACAAACAACTGCAATCACGGATGTTCGATTTGTTGGGCTTTACCAAAGAAGAAGCGCAGGCACAATTTGGCTTTTTAATGAATGCATTCGAATTTGGTGCTCCTCCGCATGGCGGCTTGGCATTAGGGTTTGATCGTTTGTGTTCACTGTTTGGCGGATCCGAATCAATCAGAGATTTTATTGCTTTCCCTAAAAATAATTCCGGTCGTGATGTTATGATCGATTCGCCATCACCGATCGCACAAGCGCAGTTGGATGAACTGGCGATCAGTGTGAAGAAGTAGGAAAAATATTTTGTTAAAAAAAAGTCCCGGTTCAATCGGGACTTTTTTATTACCATGCCGGAGCGATTGAAACACTATCGCTTAATTTGGATTCGGGAAGCTCATCTGCAGAATGAGGTAGCTCCTTAAAGGATTCGATCATCTTCACGATATCGCCTTCTAATTTCTCCTTATTCTGTGCACGTGTCCAGGCCAATATCTGATAAAACTCGTATGGCGTTTCTATGAGTGCCAATTTATAATACACTTCGTTCTCTTCAATTTTTCCTGTTACTTCAGCGATCAACGCTTTGTTGCCTGAAATAGTCTGGCGTCCGGGAATGCTCACTTTTCCATCTTTAATATTTTCAGCAAAACCTTGTGAGGCGATGTTGTTGAAATAAGTGTCGATATCATAATCTAAATTATAATCCTGCATGGTTTTCTTTTTCTCATCGATCACCATGACATAAATGTCTTTTTCTACATTCTGATATTGCATAGAAGCATCTTTGTGCAAGTCGGTGCATGCTTGCAGATAATCAGGGATCGATAGTGAATACCTGTTATTTACTTTCACTTCCGTAAACACAGTTTCTCTTTTACAAGAAGCAAAGGCAAGCGGAACGATCAGCAATAAAATATAGCGGTTAAACATTGGCTTTTTTTTAGATGAGCAAAGTACAGAAAAAAAATGTTAAATAAAAGGATTCATAAATATTGTTTTAGGAGAGGGTTTTAAGTTCTTTTGCAATCTCTTCAGTGGTTTTAAGGCATAGGTGGTTTATCTCTTCAAATATTACTAGCGCTTCATGGGGCTTAGTCTCCAAAGTGCTATCTGATTCAGCAATATCGAATAATTTTTTTAGTCTGTGTGCGCCCACAAGAGCAATCGGACTCTTCATTTTGTGTGCTTGTTTGCGTATCTGCGGCCAGTTGTTTTCGGTTACAAATTGGTTAAACTCTTGCAAATAAATGGGCATTTCAGTCAGGTAGCTTTCGAAAATTTCTTTCAGGTATTCGTTATCTCTTTCCGCTCGTTTTATAATGAAACTCAGGTCAACCGCTCTGCTGTTTTTTTGGCTGAATTCTTTTGGTAACAAACAGCTCCGTTTATTTTTCTGTTCGTTTTTTAAAATTCAAGTTTCTGAATAAAGATTTTCTGTTAGTCCGATTTTAAACAACTGTTTTATAGTTTTAAAAAATACAAGCAAAGAATTCTTCTTTATCTGTTAATTACAGAATTCTGAAAATTAAAAATCCCAATCCGTTTTCACGAATTGGGATTTGATTTATCAGTTGAATCTTAATTACAAAGTACCTCTTTTTGCTTGTTCTCTTTCTATCGATTCGAACAATGCTTTGAAGTTTCCTGCACCAAATCCTGTAGCTCCCATTCGTTGAATGATCTCATAAAATAAGGTTGGTCGGTCTTCAACCGGTTTTGTAAAAATTTGCAATAAGTAACCATCTTCGTCTGCATCCACAAGAATAGATAATTTCTGAAGTTGCTTAATATCTTCTTTCATCATATCTCGGTGGGCTCCCAATCGTGTCGGGATCTCATCGTAATACGCTTGTGGCGGTGGCGGGAGAAATTCAACACCTCTTGCTCTTAATTCTGTTACCGTTTTGATGATGTCATCTGTAGCAAGCGCTAAATGCTGCACTCCGGGTCCTTCATAAAAATCAATGTACTCTTCAATTTGTGATTTTTTCTTTCCTTCTGCCGGTTCATTGATAGGAAATTTGATGCGTCCATTTCCATTGCTCATTACCTTACTCATCAAAGCAGAATATTCAGTAGTGATCTGCTTGTCGTCAAACGAAAGGAAGTTCACGAAACCCATCACATCTTCATACCATTTAACAGTAGCATTCATTTCATTCCAACCTACATTTCCTACCATGTGGTCAATAAATTTTAAACCTACAGCTGAAGGATTGTAATCACTTTCCCATTTTTTAAATCCGGGTAAAAATTCTCCTTTATAGTTTTTACGTTCTACAAACATGTGAACAGTTTCTCCATAGGTGTATATTCCCGCACGAACAACTTCACCCTGTTCATCTTTTTCAACTGTTGGTTCCATAAAAGATTTAGCACCGCGTTTGGTTGTTTCTTCCCACGATTTGCGAGCATCTTCTACCCAAAGTGCAATAACTTTCACTCCGTCACCATGTTTTTTAACATGCTCTGCAATTGGAGAATCGCTCACCAATGAAGTTGTTAATACGATCCGGATTTTATCCTGTTTCAATACGTATGATGTACGGTCTTTTAATCCTGTTTCCAATCCTGCATAAGCATGTGATTGAAATCCAAAAGCGGTTTTATAAAAGTGAGCTGATTGTTTTGCGTTGCCCACATAAAATTCTACATAATCGGTTCCTAATAAGGGAAGGAAATCTTGTGCTCCTTCAAATATTTTTTCTAAACCGTACTCTACATTTTTTACTTCTTTAGCCATTTTGTTTTTTATTTGAAAATTTGTTAATTTGAAAATTCGATAATTAAGTTTCTTGTGAAACAATAATTGCTTTTTTATTTTAATAGTAGATGTAAGATGAAATTTAATGGAATGCCCAATTTTCAAATTGATACATTTCCAAATTCCCAAATTATTCTACCCATGATTTATAATACTTGCCGTCATCTATTCCCATTGCTTCTTCGGTAACCATTAGTGATCTGAATGTGTCAACCATTACAGCGAGTTCCTGCGTTTCTGTTTGTCCGATACTCCGTTCGTAAGCTCCGGGTGCCGGTCCGTGAGGAATTCCTTTCGGATGCAACGTGATGTGTCCTTGTTCGATGTTGTTTCTACTCATAAAATCTCCTGCAACATAGTATAACACTTCATCACTGTCGATGTTGCTGTGATTATACGGAGCCGGAATTGATTTTGGATGGTAGTCGTATAAGCGCGGACAGAATGAGCAAACAACAAATGTTGATGTTTCAAATGTTTGATGAACCGGAGGTGGCTGATGTACACGGCCAGTTATTGGTTCAAAGTTGTGGATGCTGAATCCGTAAGGGAAATTATAGCCATCCCATCCAATAACATCAAATGGGTGAGTTGCATAAACAACTTCATGGATCATTCCTTCTTTTTTTATTTTGATAAGAAAGTCTCCCTTTTCATCAAATGTTTCCAGTACGGTTGGTAATTTAAAATCACGTTCACAAAATGGTGAATGTTCAAGTAGTTGTCCCGATTCATTTTTATATCTTTTGGGAGTATAAAATGGCGCGTGCGACTCAACATAAAAAATCCGGTTATCAGTTGTGTCGAAATCAATTTGATAGATCATTCCGCGGGGAATGATCAGGTAATCGCCATATTCAAAAGCGATATTCCCCATCATTGTTCTTAATGTTCCTTTCCCCTGATGAATAAAAAGCATCTCATCAGCATCGGCATTTTTATAGAAATAGCTGCGCAGCGATTTTTGAGGTGCAGCTAAACCAACTATACAGTCGCTGTTTACGAGCATCGCTTTCCGGCTTTCAAGAAAATCTTCTGCGGGTTTTAATTCGAATCCTTTCAATAAAAGTGCTTTGATGTTTTTACCGATAGCAATCTTTGGTGTTACATCGTATGATCTTAAGATCTCTTTTACCTGAGTAGGACGGTGAACCTGATACAGCAGTGAAGAGTGTCCGTTAAATCCCTCTGTGCCGAATAGTTGCTCGTAATAGATTCCGCCAGCAGGTTTCTCAAACTGTGTATGGCGTTTTTGCGGGAATGATCCCAGTTTATGGTAGATTGGCATTTTAAAATTATAAGTGTTGAATTGTAAATTGTGTGGTATTAGCCGCCACAGGGCTCTTTTTGAGAGAGGAAAAGGAAGGACGCTGTTATTCAGGGTTACGTTTTGTAACCTGTTTGATATCAATAATCAGAGATTTCCCTATTGGATTCATTAAACAAATCTAATAAATATTAAATACATTTGAAAGTAAAAAATGAACGGATGATTCCGGACTTGTTTTTTATCTGAAGTTTTCCCCTAAATACCTTATTTCAGAACGTTAATAGTAAGAAAAGTGTAATTTTGTTGCTATGATTTTAACGGATACGCATACCCATTTATATTCAAAGGAATTTGATACAGAGCGGACAATACTGATTCAAAAAGCGATCGATTCGGGTATAACCCGCATGTTTATGCCGAATGTAGATAGTGATTCCATTCCGGGAATGTTTTTGGTTGAGAAACAGTTTCCTGAAAATTGCTTTGCAATGATGGGGCTTCACCCTTGTTCTGTTGGTTCTAACTATCAGCAGGAATTGCAGGTGGTTGAATATTGGTTAAACAAACGCAAGTTTGTCGCAATTGGTGAAATTGGAATTGATCTCTATTGGGATAAAACCTATATTGCACAGCAGCAGGATGCTTTCAGAATGCAGATTCAACTGGCAAAAAAACATGAGCTGCCCTATGTGATCCATGCCAGAAATTCATTTGATGAAGTCATGGAAATCGTAACAGAATTTAAGAACGATAACCTCAAGGCGATTTTTCATTGTTTCAGTGGAACAATTGAACAGGCGGAACAAATTGTAGAGATGAAAAATTTTAAATTAGGAATTGGTGGTGTTGTGACATTCAAAAATTCAGGCTTGGATAAAGTTGTAGAAGCAATTGATCTCAAACACTTGGTTTTAGAAACGGATGCTCCTTATTTAGCGCCAGTTCCTTTCCGGGGAAAAACAAATCAACCGGAATATTTATTAGTGGTAGCGCAAAAAATTGCTGAAATTAAAAATATTAGTCTGGAAGAAGTAGTGGAAGTTACAACTCAGAATTCAAAGGAAATATTTGGCTGTTGATCTTTTGTATTTATTACGAAGGGAGTTGAATTCACATCTGGTATGATACAATTGGTGTTTTGGAAAGTTGATGGAATAAAAAACTTTGGTATAAACCAAAAATAAAATTGTTAAGAAGAATGTATTTCCATCTCCGGAAGGAAATGGGAATACGCAAAAATTATAGCCAACAAATTTAATAATGAGCAAATCAAAAGTATTATTGATCTATACAGGTGGCACCATCGGCATGATGCAGGATCCGAAAAGCGGACAATTAAAGCCTTTCGATTTTAAACACCTCACCGAGCAGATTCCTGAATTGAACAAGTTTGATGTTACCTTATCTTCCTTTTCATTCGATAAACCAATTGATTCAAGTGACATGCATCCAGTTATCTGGAGCGACATTGCTAACACCATAAAAATAAATTACGATAAAGTGGATGGGTTTGTTGTTCTGCACGGTAGTGATACCATGTCGTTCACAGCTTCCGCATTAAGTTTTATGTTGGAGAATTTAAATAAGCCTGTAATTCTTACCGGTTCTCAATTGCCGATAGGAGTTATCCGTACTGACGGGAAAGAAAATTTGATCACTGCAATTGAAATTGCTGCAGCGAAAGAAAAAGGAAAACCAGTTGTTTCTGAAGTTTGTATCTATTTTGAATTTCAATTATACCGTGGGAATCGTACGCATAAATTTAATGCAGAACATTTTCAGGCTTTTCGTTCTGCCAACTATCCTGTATTGGCAGAAGCGGGCGTTCATATAAAATACAATCAGGCGGCAATAAAAAAGCTAAACACCAAAAAGTTAAAAGTTCATACGAATCTTGATCCGAATCTTGCGATCCTGAAATTGTTTCCCGGCATCACACAAAATATAGTGGAAGCAATACTAAATGCGAAAGGGTTGAAAGCAATGATTATTGAAACCTTTGGTTCTGGAAATGCAACCACTCAGAAATGGTTTGTGGAAGCAATGAAAAAAGCGATCGATAAAGGTATTGTTGTTTTAAATGTGACACAGTGTAATGCTGGCAAAGTGGAGCAAGGGAAATACGCTACCAGTGCCGCATTAAAAAAGATTGGTGTGATCGGTGGCTTTGATATTACTTCTGAAGCAGCAGTTGCAAAACTGATGTTTGTTTTAGGTGCCACTTCTGATAAAAAAGAAATTGAGAAAATGTTAAAGAGCGATTTACGTGGTGAAATGACGGTTTAAATTCAAAACGTAATAAAAACGATTCTTTTACTTACTTGTTTTAAACCTCTATTTTATTGTTTTGTAATAGCGGATATAATCAATTTCAAAAACACTATTAAAGGTGTTTTCATCCGGACTGTTTTTTCCGGATTGTAAAGCAAGATTTGCTAGAATTGCCATTTTTTCATTCGGAAAAATAGGATTCAAATAATAGGTATTTCCTGCCTTCACATCCTTGCAATCAACATCTTTTCCTCTTCTGGTTTGATAGTAAGTGCTGGTTCGTTTTAGTTGCCCATCTACAAACCACTCGATCTTCGTGCTATCCCAAACAACGGTGAACGTATGGAAGTCCTGAGAGAAATCTTCTCCTTCATATTTCTTTCCACTCATTTTTTTATTGTAATGGATGGTCATATGATGGATCTTGGAAAGTTTTTTCGGAGTATACTTTCCAAAAGAATTAGTAGGATTCCAAAATTCAAACACATCTATTTCATTGTTTATTCCATCTTTTTCACCGTACATCCAAAATGCTGGCCACATACTTTTTCCTTTCGGGATCTTGCAACGGATCTCAAATTTCCCATAATGAAAATTTTGTTTGGTTTCGATCCATCCGGAAGTATAGTCGTATTGTCTTGTATTTATTTTTCCGTCTTGCAGCATCAGGCTGTCTGCTTTCCAATTAACGGCTTTTTTTATAATGGTTTCTTTTTTGGGAATGATTTTACATAATCCATTTTCTACTTTTATATTGTCGAGCGTATAATACTCGCTTGACCCTTCGTTCTCAAAGGACCCTTGTGAATATTCCCTGTTTTTCCATTTGTTCAGATCAAGGTTGTTTCCATCAAAGTTGTCTTCAAACTCCAAAGTCCATTTTTCTTCCATGCAATTACCATCAGCTTTGGCAATAATTTTTTGTTTTTGAGCAAAGGAAAAGTTGTTTCCGGATAAAATAGCAAGAAGTAAGATCGTTTTTTTCATACTGATTTAATTTTAAATAATTCCCAGTCCCAAAAGTATTGAAAATATAAATAGCAGGATGGCAACAAGGATTTGGATGGTTTTTATAGTTACTTTTTTCAATAATTTATTTCCGATAAATGCTCC
>JBILYL010000192.1:0-5643 GCA_044377775.1 Bacteroidia bacterium | reverse complement strand
ATCACGTTTGAAAGGTCGTAATCCAGTTCCACATAATTATCATAGAAGGAATTGTTTTGTTCCGGATCCAATACTTCTAAAAGTGCTGACGAAGGATCACCATGAAAATCGTTCCCAACCTTATCAATTTCATCTAAAATAAAAACGGGATTTGATGATCCTGCCTTCTTAATATTTTGTAATACTCTACCGGGCATTGCGCCAATATATGTTTTGCGATGACCACGAATTTCGGCTTCATCACGTAAACCTCCTAAGCTCATGCGGATATATTTTCTACCAAGACTTTCGGCAATACTTTTTCCTAAAGATGTTTTACCAACTCCCGGAGGACCATAAAGACATAAGATCGGAGACTTCATATTTCCTTTCAATTTTAAAACAGCCAGATGTTCGAGAATACGTTCCTTAACTTTCTCCATTCCAAAATGATCTTTATTCAGAACTTTTTCTGCTCGTTTCAAGTCGAAATTGTCTGTTGTATTATCATCCCATGGAAGATCCAACAATACTTCCAGGTAATTTGTCTGAATAGAATATTCGGCAGCGTTCGGGTTCATCCGTTCTAATTTTCCGATTGCTTTTTCAAATGCCAGCGACACCTCTTTACTCCATTTCTTTTTTGCAGCGCGAAGTTTCATTTCCTGAATGTCCTGTGTGAAATTATTTTCACCCAATTCTTCCTGAATGGTTTTCATCTGTTGGTGCAAAAAATAATCGCGTTGCTGCTTATCAAGATCCACCTTTACTTTCGACTGGATTTGATTCTTCAATTCAAGCATCTGCAATTCCTTTGTAAGATTAGAAAGCACCATGGTGGCACGTTCTTTCAGATCGATCACTTCCAGCATTTTTTGTTTCTCTTCCACAGGTGCATTCATGTTAGAAGAAATAAAGTTGATCAGAAATGAAGGACTTTCTATGTTTTTTAGTGCGAAACCCGCTTCACTTGGGATGTGGGGACTTTGTTTAACGATTTGAAGAGCTAGATCCTTCAATGAAGAAACAAGCGCATCAAATTCTTTATCATCTTTTTTAGGACGCGTTTCAGCAAAAGCAGTAATTGCAGCCTTAAGATAAGGTTGTGTCTGTTTAATTTCTTTCAGCTCAAATCGTTTTTTTCCTTGTATGATAACGGTTGTATTACCATCGGGCATACGCAACATTTTAATGATCTGTGCAACGGTTCCAATCGTATTCAGATCCTCGACATTCGGATCTTCAACCGAATCGTTTTTTTGCGCGACAACACCAATGATCTTATCACCTTTGTAGGCATCTTTGATTAGATTGATGGATTTATCTCTGCCAACGGTTATCGGAATAACCACACCGGGAAATAAAACAGTATTCCGGAGAGGTAAAATTGACAGTTCTTCCGGTACTTTTTCTGAATTCATCTGATCCTCATCTTCCGTGGAAAGTAAAGGTATAAACTCGGTATCTTCATCCATCACATTATCGCGAAGCATTGGTACGAAGTCATTTAGGTCGAAATTATCTGTCATATCGTGAGAAATATTAAGTCTTTTTATAAATATATTATGTTCTTTTTCAATTGCTGTGCCATCCGGGGAAAAGGGACAAAATGGCACTCTTGAAAAGAATCCGCAGGTATTTCAACGGAGATGCGGGTATCAGGCGTTTTTTTTCGCCTTTAACAAAAAATACATGTTGATCCCAACAATTGCGGTGTTGGTAAAAATGATGGGGATGGAATTATTTAAAAGAATGCCATAGACCACAAAGCATAAGCATCCGATTGTATTTATAATTCTGAGTGCTTTAATGCTTTTCATTAAAAAAGAAAGCAGCACAACAAAAGATGCGATATAGCCAATTATTTCAGTTGTTGAGAAGTCCATAATGATATATTTATTTTCTATATTTTTCTGTTAACTCAAAAACATGGGTTAAAATATCCTGTTCGGTTTCATTAAAAACCAATCCTCTTCTTTCCATCACACGTGTTGCCACTTCAAAAGCATCTTTCGTTTTGTAAGTTGTAAATCCGGCAGCACCGCCCCAGGAAAAGGAAGGAACAAAATTACGGGGGAAGCCGGAACCGAAAATATTGGCATTCACTCCTACAACTGTTCCTGTGTTAAACATGGTATTGATCCCGCATTTGCTGTGATCACCCATGATCAAACCGCAAAAAGTAAGTCCGGTATTTACGAAACGTTCCTTTTCATAATTCCATAATTTTACTTCCGCATAATTATTTTTAAGATTTGAGTTATTACTGTCGGCACCAATATTACACCATTCACCCAAAACAGAATTCCCTAAAAATCCGTCATGTCCTTTGTTTGAAAATCCGAAGATCACGGCATTGTTTACCTCTCCTCCTACTTTACTATGCGGCCCAATGGTTGTTGGTCCGTAAATTTTCGCCCCCATTTTTAATGCAGCATGATCGCATAAAGCAAGTGGTCCGCGGACAACAGAACCTTCCATGATCTCCGCATCTTTTCCAATATAGATCGGTCCGGCAGAGGCGTTCAAAATCGCACACTCCACTTTTGCTCCTTCTTCCACAAAAATATTTTCGGATCCGATCACCTGATTGGTTTTGCTCAATGCTAATGATTTACGCCCTTTGGTCAATAATTCAAAATCAGCAACAATGGCTTCTCCATTTTTCGAAAAGATATCCCAGGAATGTTCAATGCGCATTGCTTTTGCATGCGATTCATATTTTACAAACGAAACAATCGTTTCGGGTTCAAAAGTTTTTTCATTTCCGGTGTTTGCAGCGATGATTGTTTCGGAGTCCATCAGAAGCTCATTCGGCTTAAGTGTTTTGATCTCTTCGATCAGTTTTTCGTTCGGACAAAATGAACCATTGATCCAGATATTGTCGGTATCGATAGCGAATTCCAAAGGAAATTTTTTGCTCAGATAAGCTTCCGTTTTAGTAGACGTTTTCGACTGCAGCAGTTTCTCCCATTTTTCTCTGATGGTTAAAATACCGATCCGGATATCTGCAACCGGGCGCGTAAAGGTCAGTGGAAGAAGGTTAATGCGGATTTTGTCGTCAAAAAGAATAAAGTTCATATGATATTATTTTTTGTTTGATAACTCACTAATTTAAAAAAATGTGAATTATGTTACGATTACTTTTTATTAAGCATTGTGATATACGTATCAATTTGCCGTAAAAAATATTTTACTGTTTTCGTATTGTCGGCATCGATCATCATGTCGAAAATTTCAATATCATTCTCATTGTACTTTCCAACTTTAAAAGCCGCTTTGGAAAGGGCTGAAATGTATTTTAATGAAAAGTGATCATGAATATTCAGATCGATCAGCAGATCAAACTCTTCGTCCATGAAATTTTTAACAACAAAGGAATCTGGAATACCCATCCAGTTTAATTCCTTGAAGGAAAAAAAATCATATTCGAGTTTAGAATAAGTTAACGCAGGAATTTCTTTCGTGCTGAAAAAACCAATCACTTTTACTTTTTTTGTATGCTCACGCAGAAAAACAACATAGCGCTTCACAATCTCATAATCATCCACATTGGTAGCATCAAATACGATTCCAACCGATTTCACATGATCGAAATTAAATTTATTAGGCTTACGAATAGGTGCAGCAGCTTTCAAATCCTGCTTTAAAGCACGATTTGCAAAGGATAGTTTTATGTTTTTAAATAAGCTCAATGTTCTGTTTAAAAATTAATTGATTCATATTTCTCCACTCCGGTCGAAATGACAAAAGGAGCTCCGGTCGAAATGACAAAAGGAACTCCGGTTTAATGACAAAAGGAGCTCCGGTTTAATGACGAACCTGTTAATCTGCGATCATTTTAATGAAATCATCTTCCGAAATAACCGGCACGCCTAATTTTTCTGCTTTCTTCAATTTTTCAGGACCCATATTTTCTCCAGCCAAAACATAACTTGTTTTGCTGGAAATGGATCCTGTATTCTTGCCTCCGTTTTGCTCGATCGTTTTTTTTATCTCATCTCTGGAGAACTTGCTAAAAACACCCGAAACAACGAATGTTAAGTCTTTCAACTTTTCACTGGTTGTTGTCAATTGCTCTTCAGATAGTTCAAACTGCAAACCTGCATGTTTTAATTTTGAAATAATTTCAGCCGACCTCTTATCTTCAAAATAATCAATGATCGTTTGAGCAGTACGTTCACCAATATCACCAACCTCTAACAACTGTTCTAAGGTAGCATTTTTCAAAGAATCAATATTTTTAAAATAATACGCTAATTTTTTAGCCGTTGTTTCTCCGATATGACGGATTCCCAAGGCAAACAATACACGTTCGAACGGAACGGCTTTGGATGCTTTTATTCCATCCAGCAAATTGTTGGCGCTCTTTTCTGCCATCCGATCGATCTTAAGCAGCTCTTCTTTTTTTATTTCGTAAAGATCAGCAATCGTTTTTACCAATCCGGCATCATAAAGTTGTGCAATCGTTTCAGCACCAAGGCTATCAATATCCATTGCTTTTCTAGAAACAAAATGTTCCATCTTCCCTTTCACCTGTGGCGGACAGCCTAATTCGTTCGGACAATAATGATTGGCTTCACCTTCACTGCGAACAAGTTTCGTATTGCATTCCGGACAATGAGTAATGTATTTAGTGGGATGCGATGATTCAGAAAAAAGGTCGCTGCTTCTTTTACTCATGTCAACAGCAATAATTTTAGGAATGATCTCCCCTCCTTTTTCAACAAATACGGTGTCTCCAACCCTAACATCCAATTTTTCAATAATATCAGCATTGTGCAATGAAGCCCGTTTCACCGTAGTGCCTGCAAGCTGAACCGGTTTTAAATTCGCTACCGGTGTGATTGCTCCGGTTCTTCCCACCTGATAAGAAATACTTTCAAGAATGGTAGAAACCTGAGCTGCTTTAAATTTATATGCAATTGCCCAGCGGGGCGATTTGGCAGTAAAACCCATTTTCTTCTGTTGATCAAAAGAATTTATTTTGATCACTACGCCATCCGTTTCCACATTCAAACTATGTCGCTTTTTATCCCACTTCTCTAGATACTTTATAACTCCATCAATAGATGAAACTTTTTCCATGTCGGCAGAAACTTTGAATCCCCATTTTTGAGCTTCGTGAAGACTTTCATAATGCGTTTCAAAAGGCAAATCTTTTCCCAATACCGCATATAGGTAACAATCCAATCTTCTACTGCCAACAACTTTGGAATCCTGCATTTTCAGTGTTCCGGAAGCAGCATTACGGGGATTTTTAAATTGTTTTTCAAAAATTTCCTCTTCATCGTAGCCTTCTTCTATCAACTGACTTCTCAGTTCATCGTTGATACGGATAAATTCTTTTTTAGGTAAAAATATTTCACCACGGATCTCAAATTCATCAGGAAAATCTTTCCCTCTTAACTTTAAAGGAATACTGCGGATTGTTTTAACATTCGCAGTCACATCATCCCCTTTTTCACCATCTCCACGGGTCACAGCCTGCGTTAACAATCCATTCACATAGGTGAGTGAAATAGAAACACCATCGTATTTTAACTCACATACATATTCGAAATCCGATAATCCAGCCTTCCGGATCCGATCATCAAAATCACGTAAATCATCATCATTATAAGTATTTCCCCGAGAAAGCATCGGATATTTATGCTTCACCGT
>JBILYL010000191.1:0-5677 GCA_044377775.1 Bacteroidia bacterium | reverse complement strand
CCCCGGATCATAAAATTTTGTTCCACTGAGTCCGTCCGGAAGATATTCTTGTGCCGAAAAATTGTTTTTGAAGCCATGTGAATACTCGTAATTTTCACCATAGCCAATCTCTTTCATTAATTTTGTTGGTGCATTCCTTAAATGAAGTGGTACAGTGAGATCTCCACTTGTTCTTACCATTTCGGATGCGGTATTAATTGCCATATAAGCGGCATTGCTTTTTGCGGATGATGCTAAATAAGTAACCGTTTGCGATAAAATAATTCTTGATTCAGGATAGCCGATCACGTTCACAGCCTGAAAACAATTGTTTGCAATTACTAGGGCTGTAGGGTTGGCATTGCCTATATCTTCGGAGGCAAGTATCAATAATCTTCTTGCAATAAAGGAAGGATCTTCACCTCCTTCAATCATTCTTGCTAACCAATATACTGCAGCATTCGGGTCGCTTCCTCTTATTGATTTGATAAATGCTGAAATGATATCGTAATGGTTTTCTCCGGATTTATCGTAAACAGAAATGTTTTGTTGAACAATGTTGTTTACCTTTTCATTTGTAATTTCAATCGTTTCACCGCCAATAGCATTCACGACCAATTCGAAAATATTTAATAATTTCCGTCCGTCACCTCCCGAAAGTCTTAGCAGTGCTTCATTTTCCTGAATGATGATTTTTTTTGTTTTCAGAAAAACATCTGTTTTCATTGCCAGCTCAAGCATTTCCAAAAGATCGTCTTTGTCAAGGTGCTTCAGGATATAAACCTGACAACGGGATAAAAGGGCTGAAATAACTTCAAAAGAAGGATTTTCTGTTGTTGCACCTATCAGTGTAACGGTTCCTTTTTCAACTGCTCCAAGCAATGAATCTTGTTGTGATTTACTGAAGCGATGGATTTCATCAATGAATAATATGGGATTACTCTGACTGAATAGCCCGCTTGATTTTGACTTTTCGATCACTTCACGAATATCTTTCACCCCTGAATTGATCGCGCTTAATGCATGAAATGGGCGCTTTAGCTGATGAGCTATTATGTTTGCCAAGGTTGTTTTTCCAACTCCCGGAGGTCCCCATAAAATTATGGAGGGCAAAAGATTGGATTTGATCGCGTTTCTTAAAATAGCTCCCTCGCCTACAATGTGCTTTTGGCCAATGTAGTTATCCAGACTTGTCGGACGCATTCGTTCTGCGAGAGGAGTGGAGTTCATTATTCTTTCATACCGTTTTTGATCCAACATTCAATTTTATCGATCGATGCTTGATCTAATTTTTCTGCTCTTGCAGGCATTTTAGGGAAACCGGATGCATGTTTTATCGTTCCTAATAATTCTCCTTTTTGAGCAGCTTTTTTTACATCAGCAAAAACGGTAAAGTCTAATCCACCAGCACCACCATTGCTGTGACAGCTGTTGCAGTTTCCTTCCAAAATCGGTTTGATAGCTGCATACGTCAGGCCCGAAACCGCACAATCAACTGTTGATTTTACAACCGGTGTTTCTGTTTTTGAAACTTCTTTTGAACTTTTACAAGCGGCACTTGTGATGGCAACCGTAGCTGCCAAAAAGAATGTTTTTTTCATGTTATTGATTTTTATATTTAAAATTATTTTCCTGCGGGACGTTTGTGTTTCCATCTTTTATGGCTCCATAGCCAATATTGAGGTGTAGCAATGATATCTTTTTCAAGAAAGCGGGTCACCATTTCTGTTAGTTCACCCGTTTGTGTTTCTTTCGGATGATCAACTGTTTCGAAGAATTCAAAACTATAATAACCTCTTTTTTCTTTGTTGATCCGACCATATAAAACCGGCTGATCGTATTCTTTTGCAAACTTTTCCGTTCCGAATAATACTCCGGTATCCTGGTTAAGGAAGGTCATCCAGTGACAATTATTAGCATTGGAAGGCGATTGATCAATGGCGAAAATAGTTGCGGTCAGATTATTTTTCTCCTCTTCATACACCTGTTTAACGATTTTGGTTGAGATCATGTACAATCCGAATCGGCTTCTCGTATTTCGCATTTTAGCGTCAAAATACTTGTTCGTTAAGGGTTTGTAGATGCCAATAGTTTTGTGTTTGATTAATGCATCAATGGCTACAGCGAATAGTTCCCAGTTGGAAAGGTGTCCTCCGGCAATAATCACACTTCTATTTTGATCAAAGTATTTATTGATCAATTCGGGGTTTTTACAAACAACTCTTTTGAATACTTGCTTTTCGGAAATGGTAAAGGTTTTGATGCTTTCCAAAATAAGATCGCAAAAGTGACTGTAAAATTTATCGCAAATCTCCTGATGCTCTTTCGCTGTTTTTTCAGGGAAAGAACGCTGAATATTGCCTAAAACAACCTTTTTTCTGTACCCGATCACTTTGTATAAAATAAGGTACACAAAGCTTGATAATCCATACAAGAAAGGAAAAGGAAGCCTCGAAATAGGTATGATGACGCAATAATATAATAGCCGACTTTGTATATTCATTAGAAAAACTTTTAAAAAACAAAGATAAAGTATAGTTTTACACCACCATATTTAATTTTTGGCAAAATAATTGCCTGTGGCTAAATAGTTCAGATAAATATAAAATTTAAACGCATTAATACTTCAGCAATGAAAAATACCAAGTCACTTTTAACTACTTTCTTTTCTTTGATTTTTTTCCTTTTGCTTTCAATAAATACATTTGGACAGAAAAAAGCGAAGCCTGGTGAGAAAAATAAATTTTTAGAAAACAAAAAATACAATGTTCAGTTTTACGAATTAAAATCAACAGGAAGAGGTAAGGCCGTTCCAAGTTTGTTCCTGATCAAATCTGGAAAGGTGGAAGCTGATCTCATGTATGAAAAATTGACATTGCCTCCTGTAGCCTATATTGTTACTCTTGATTCAACCTACACAGAGGATGAAGTAGAAATGCATCTGGTTACTTTTGAAGCAAATTACTCTGAAGATAAAAACGACTATAAGTGGGAAGCTACAGTAATTAATTACGACATTGAAGGTACGATCGTGCAGATGAAGTCGGGAGTTGAGAAGAAAAAATACGAGTTTTCAGGTAGCGAAAAAACAAAGAAATAAGGAGCTTTTTTAAGCCTATACTTTTCAAAAGATACTAATCGTGAAACTATTTTAAACGTCTGTTTGTTTCTCTTTCGGTATCTTTCTTTTTAATATCCGCCCGTTTATCAAACAACTTCTTACCTTTTGCAAGCGCGATTTCAACCTTTGCAAACCCTTTTTCATTTATAAATAGTCGCAGCGGAACAACCGTTAATCCCTGATCCTTTAGCTTACCTTGCAATTTATTTAACTCTTGTCTGTTTAACAGCAGTTTCCGATCCCGTTTTTCAGGAACATTATTATAGGTGCCATTAAAGTAAGGTGATACATTCATATTTCGAATGAACAATTCATTGCGTTGAAAAACGCAAAATGCATCGCTAATATTTGCTTTTCCTTCTCTGATTGATTTGATCTCGGTTCCGGAAAGCTGGATCCCTGCAAGGTATCTATCAATAAAGGCATACTCAAAGGAAGCCTGCCTGTTTTTTATATTGATATTGTTTTCTGTACTCATTATTTAGCAAAGGTAATAAAAAGCACTGGCTTACTTCACAATTAATACCGGTACTTTTACATTGTGTCTTACTTCGTCAAGAGTCGTTCCGAATAGAAGATCTTTGAATGCTCTGTGTCCGTGAGCACCCATTACCAATAGATCACAATCACAGTTGTTTACAATCTCGGGAATACTTTTCTTAGGATTGCCGAAGCCGAGTTTCGTTTGAACTGAATATCCTTTTTCTGTCAGATCAGATCTGTATTTTTCTAAATTGGATTTGTCCGATACCGTTTCCAGATCATCGATTTCGTGTCCCATCATCCGGGCACCTGCCGTTTCAACAATATGAATTAAAATGTATTCCGCATTTTTTCCACCTTGTGAAAATGCGTTGCTGATAGCCTTGCTATCACTCATACTGAAATCAACAGTTATCGCAATGCGTTTATACCGGTTCGTATCAGTTATGTTCAGGTCTGCAGGCAAGCCATCGGGAGCGTGAGTTACTTTGTGCTTCACGTTCTTGATGATTGGAGCAACGGTTATGTAAATTAACAATACTCCCGCGGCAATAACAATCGGAACGACTGTAAGATAATATACCATCGGGTTTTCAGAATGAGTGATCCATTCGCTGATCGTTTCGATCACCAGTTTAGCATTTAAAATAACGATGATTCCTGCAATTAACCAGGCTAAAATTTTCACCCACAATTTATTGGCAAACACACCCATTTGCTTTTTGTTGCTTGTTAAATGTATCAGCGGAATAACTGCAAATCCTAATTGCAGACTCAGGATCACTTGACTCAGGATCAATAATTCTCCTGTAGCCCCTTCGCCCAAAAAGTAGATCACTAGAAAAGCGGGAATGATCGCAATTAATCGGGTGATCAAGCGTCTCAGCCATGGCTGAATTCTTAAATTCAAATAACCTTCCATAACAATTTGTCCGGATAATGTTCCCGTAAGTGTGGAACTTTGTCCGGCTGCAATTAATGCAATTGCAAACAGGGTAGGGGCGGTGCTTCCTAAAATATCGTTTAATAAATGATGGGCATCTTGAATTTCAGATACTTCATTGTGTCCTGTTGTAAAAAATGCTGCTGCAGCAAGTATTAATATGGCTGCATTTACAAACAAGGCCATATTCAAGGCGATAAATGTATCTATGAAATTAAATTTTATAGCCTCTTTAATTCCTGCAAGAGAACGGTCAATTTTGCGGGTTTGAACCAGTGACGAATGCAGGTATAAATTATGTGGCATAACCGTGGCACCAATTATTCCAATGGCAATGTATAATGCCGTATTGTTGGGCATGGAAGGGATAAATCCTTTTACCAACTCAATGCCGTCAGGTTTAGCGAAAATAAGTTCGGCAATAAATGCAACTCCAATAGTTGTTACTAAAGCTAAAATGAATGCTTCCATTTTTCGCATGCCATAGCGTTGCAATACCAATAACAAAATGGTATCGGCCACACTGATCGAAACACCGGCAAGAAGTGGCAGGTTGAAAAGCAATTGCAAACCGATGGCCATTCCAATTACTTCTGCCAGATCGCAGGCGGCAATTGCTATTTCTGCTAAAAGCCAATTGAAGAAATTGATGGCCCGAGGATATGCCTGACGGGATGCCTGCGCCAGATCTAATCCTCTGACCAATCCTAATTTTGCACTCAGACTCTGTAAGAGCAACGCCATCAGATTGCTCATTAATAAAACCCATAGTAATTTATAACCAAACTGACTGCCACCAGCGATGTCGGTTGCCCAGTTGCCCGGATCCATATAGCCAACACTAACAAGATATGCGGGGCCAAGGAAGGCGAAAAGTTTTTTCCAGAATCCGGATTTGTTGAGGGTGTCAACACTTGAATGTACTTCCGATAAAGATTTATCTGAGTGCTTGTCCATCGTTATTTTGTGATTGCTAAAATATTTTTTGCGACATCGTTACTGATGAAGAGGGTGTTTCTTTTATTGATAACAATGTGTAATGATCTGTCAAATTCAACAACATCTTTTATTTTGATCTCATAACCCAATGCCAATCCCGATTTGTCCAGATACTGAAGGAATCCGGCTGAGTGATCCACAACACCTGTCAT
>JBILYL010000190.1:0-5682 GCA_044377775.1 Bacteroidia bacterium | reverse complement strand
GTTGAAGATCATGTTGCTTGTCCGCGTTACTCAGGACTTTCCCTTTCGGATATTACAGTTGCCGATTCTCCTGAATGGTTGAAAAATCGTTTGAAAGCGATAGGTGTTCGCCCGATCAACAATATTGTGGATGCAACTAATTTTGTATTGCACGAATTAGGACAGCCAATGCATGCGTTTGATGCAGATAAAATTAAAGGTGGAAAAGTAATTGTAAAAAAGCTTGCTGATAAAACGAAGTTTAAAACATTGGATGAAACGGAGCGCGAATTGTCCGCTGATGATCTGATGATTTGTCATGCAGATGGTGGAATGTGTATTGCCGGTGTATTTGGCGGACTTGAATCAGGTGTGACAGCTGAAACTAAAAATATATTTCTTGAAAGCGCTTATTTTAATGCGTCTTCCGTTCGTAAATCATCAAAGCGTCATGGTCTTAAAACAGATGCTTCTTTTCGTTACGAAAGAGGAACAGATCCGAACATTACTGTATATGCATTAAAGAGGGCTGCATTATTGATTAAAGAAATTGCTGGCGGTTCTATTACTTCCGAAATTATTGATATTTACCCGTCACCGATCGAACATTTTAAAGTTCCTTTTTCTTTTGAAAAGTGTGAACAGTTGATTGGCAAAAAAATTGAATTGGAACACGTTAAAAATATCATTGCTTCATTGGGTATTGAAATTGAGCACGAAGGGAATGACGCACTGTTGCTTTCTGTTCCTCCATTTAAAGTGGATGTTCAGCGCGAACAAGATGTGATCGAAGAAGTATTGAGAATCTATGGGTATAATAATATCGAGATCCCTACGGTTTTAAATTCATCCTTATCATTTGCTCAAAAACCGGATAAAGAAAAAATTCAGAACGTTGTTTCTGAGTTATTGACGAATAATGGTTTTTCGGAGATGATGTGTTTGTCTTTGACAAAAGGAGAATATGCTACAAAGCTCAGTTCTTTAAGCGATGACAGGAGTGTGGCGATGATGAATCCTTTGAGCAGTGATTTAAATGTGTTGCGTCAGACGCTTTTATTCAGTGGTTTGGAGACGATCGCTTACAATCAGAACCGTAAAAATGCTGATCTGAAATTATATGAGTTTGGCAAAACATATATTGCCATTAAAGGTGAAACCACAAAGTATATTGAAACAAAGCATTTGTCAGTTTTTATTACCGGACGCAAGCAGGAAGAAAGCTGGAATGCAACGAATGATACAATGACTTTTTATACGTTAAAAGGTAATGTGAAAACTGTTTTAGAGCGCTTGGGAATTAAAGATTTTAAACTTGCAGCCCTAAGTTCAGATACTTTTTCTCAAGGACTCAGCTTTACCTGGAATAAAAAAACATTAGTGGAATTCGGAGAAATTTCGAAGTCACTTTCTTCCAAATTGATGGACATTAAAATGCCTGTATTTTATGCCGATTTCAATTGGGATCTTGTTCTGGAAGCAATGAAAAATTCCTCCACTATGTATTCTGAAGTACCTAAATTCCCTGAAGTTAGACGAGATCTGGCTTTGCTGATCGATAAAGCAGTTCAATTTGAACAGCTTGAGCAATTGGCTTATCAGTCGGAAAAAAGTTTGCTGAAGAATGTAAATCTGTTTGATGTATACGAGGGTGATAAATTACCTGACGGTAAAAAGTCATACGCTTTGAGTTTTATTTTGCAGGATGAAAATGCTACACTTACGGATAAGCAGATTGAAAAGATCATGGAGAAGTTGATGAAAACTTATCAGGAGAAGGTGGGAGCAGAGATCAGATAATATCCTTCATACTTAAATATAAAATCCCGCTCTGTTTCTTCGATAAGTTCGAAATGACAGAGCGGGATTCTTTTTTTTAATTTATTCTATAAAGTTCTGATCGCACTTGTTTTTGGTTGTTGCATTCCAACAACTAAATAAGCAGAACCTTGTTTTTCTTTTTCAACAGCATAAATTTCAATGATCAGATTTTGTGTTGAATTGGAATAAAATACCCAAGATTCAGGATTTGCCGATGTGGCACTGTTATATATTTCAGTCTTGTATTCGTCCAAAACTCTAAATGTAACTTTACCCAAGGCCTCTTCTGATCCAATTTGAAATTTGTAATTTAATCCTTTGTAAAAGGAAACGTGAATTTCTGAAGGCTCGTCAAGGATCAATGTTACATTGTTAACTTGTCCGTTGTGTGTGTATGGTGCAAGTTTTTTTATTCCTTCTTTTACAGCGGATTTACATTGGGCATTTGCTGAAAACGGCAGAGAGAAGGATATAGCGATCAGAGCAGCCGTTGATACTAAATTTTTGACAGATAATTTCATGAGTGAGAAGTTTATAATGTGATTTTATTTCTAAGAGCTGTTACCTTTTCTAATATCAATTTTAGTTGGTCTTTGGTCAATTCGTAAGAACTATTATTCCCAACACTGATGATGTCTTTGTCGGAAGTGGCAGGTGTATTTTGTGTTGCCTGAATAGATTCGTAGATGGCAGCGATTTCTTTCATGTCTGTTAATGTCGACTTGATGTCGGCATCCGATTCAAATTGCTCCAGCATATTTGTTAAGTTTTTCAAAACGATTTTTTGATCTCCAACTAAACCCAGAATTTCTTGCTTTTTTGATTTATCAGCAATCGTAGTAATGATATACATTGCCTCTATCCAGCTTCCTGATGCAATTGTAGCCGTCTCAATGTTCCTTTGATTTTCTTTTAGGTATTCGTCCGCATTAATTCCTGCTTCAGAAACAATCGCCATTAAAGAATCTAAATTGTTGTTGTTGGCTTGTAATCTTTTATTTACCTCAGTGCCGTAGCTGCCATCAATGCCTAAGGCTGTTACCAGTTCGTTTATGTTTTTAAGGTAGTTGTTGAAATCCTGATTTTGTTTGTATAAAAAGCAAAAAGAAAGATCCGTAGAGTAGGCTCCTAAATTTGCTGCTTTTGAAAATGTGGAAACGTATTTCGATATCTTATTGGCAGGATTCAGCACTGACTTGTCGAATGATGAGCCCGACATTTTGAGAATAGTAAAGGTTTCCAACGGAGAAGGGATGTTGCAGAAAACAATACTTTTGGAACTGTCGATGTTCGTTTTTACTACTGTAGAATCTACAGGTTTTTCTGTCGTTTTGCCTGATCCGCCACAACTAATAAGAGAAACAGTTGTAATGAATACTGCAATGTTCTTAACGATTCTTTTCATTTTGTAATGTAGTTTTTAAGAATGTATGAATGGTTTTGCTCTTAACAAAACTAATACATTTATTGTAATCGCAAAATTATTTTCATTCTTAGGCATTGTCAGCCAATTTATTGTATTTTTTTTCGTTTCTTCTAATTGATTACCTTTATACAATGCAGTTTTTTAGCTTGATATTCCGTTTTTTCCGTTTCAGAGCAATGAGAATCGCTTTCTTATTACTGCTTTCTGTTTTTACCTACCTTACGACTGTTGCTCAAAAAAACTATTCATTAGAGATCAAATCAGTTGATAGTCCTGACGTGTTAAAAAAGATCCCCTACAAAAAGCAGTTTATTTCGAAAGCGTCACGTGACAAGGAACTTCAAAATGTATTGTTTACCTGTTATGATAACGCATTCCTCACGGCCTCCTTTGATAGTTTAATAACAGATTCCCTTTCCCTTCGTGCTTATCTGAATGTTGGTACTCAATATAAGTGGGCATATCTGAAAAAAGGTAATGTGGATGAAGGGGTTTTGAGTGAGATCGGGTTTCGTGAAAAACTGTATTCAAATAAACCTGTTTCTTTTAAAAATGTAAAGCGCGTTCAGGAAAAACTTATTACTTATTATGAAAATAACGGCTATCCATTCGCTTCCGTGAAGTTGGATAGTATTGTTATCACTAAAGGAATTATTGCCGCTCAGTTGAAGCTTACAAAAAATGCCGAAATTATAATCGACAGTATTGTTATTAAAGGAAATGCTAAAATCATACCTGTTTATATTTATAATTATTTAGGAATAAAACCAGGAAGCTTATACAATGAAGCGCAGTTGAAAAAAGTGAATACACGCATTGCCGAACTGCCTTTTATACGATCAACAAAACCTGCGTCAGTTACATTTTCCGACAAATTCAATAAATTAATTCTTAGTCTTGAAAAAAAGAGGGCGAGTCAGTTTGATGGTATCGTTGGGATCTTGCCAGACAATGTTACCGGTAAAATATTATTTACAGGTGATGTCCGTTTGAAATTGCAAAACGGTTTGGGAAGAGGCGAACTGATCGATCTCAATTGGCGTAAATTACAATCACTGACGCAGGATCTAAAAGTCCGATTAGTATACCCTTTTATACTTCGCACCCCTTTTGGTTTAGATTATAATTTTAAACTTTATAAAAAGGATACCACTTTCTTGGATGTGAATCAGAATATTGGTGTGCAATATTTATTGATTGGGGGCAATTATGTCAAAGTTTTTTACAACAACAAAACGTCTACCTTGCTTTCTACAAAAGGTTTAGAGTATTTAACAACATTGCCCGCTAATGCAGATGTTAGCACAAATATGTACGGACTAGGTTTGAAATATGAAAAGCTCGATTATCGTTTGAATCCAAGGAAAGGTTTTACTGTATTGATGAATGCAAGTGCCGGGACGAAAAAGATAAGGAAAAATTCAAAATTGAATCCTATTGTTTATGAAAAGTTGAGGTTGAGTTCTGCCTTATATAACGGGGATTTTGAAGGGGCTGTTTTTCTTCCCATCGCCAACCGAAGTGCTTTGAAAATTGGAGCACAAGCTGCTTTTATTTATGGGGAAACCACTTTTCAGAATGAACTGTCGCGTATCGGTGGCTTAAAAACCTTGCGTGGTTTTGACGAAGAGTCGATATACGCTTCTAGTTTTTCTATTTTGACTTTGGAATACCGGTTTATTTTGGAGCAGAATTCCTATTTATATGTGTTTGGTGATGGCGCTTGGTATGAGAATAATGAAGTCAGCCGATATGTTCAGGATACTCCGTTTGGTTTTGGTGCAGGTATCAGTTTTGAAACCAAAGCAGGGATTTTTTCGATAAACTACGCTTTGGGTAAACAATTCAGCAATCCCATTGAATTGCGCAGCGGTAAGATTCATTTCGGAATCGTGAATTATTTCTAATTCAATATTCGATTTTTCCCTTCCTACCAAGCGATTTTATGCTTAAATTAGCCATTCTATTCGGATGAGATTTTATGGATATTTTGTTTTTATTAATTGGTTTGGTTTTAGGTTTCGGAATCGCTTTTTTGTTTTTCAAAGGAAAACAAAATGTAGTGCCCGATACTTCCATCCTGGATTCTAAAATTATCGGATTGGAAAAGGATTTTTCCTTTGCTGAAAAAGAAAAAAATCGTATCCTTTCTGAAAAGGAATTATTGAACAAAGAGCTCATTTCTATCCGTGAAGAATTGAACGCTTCAAATATCACTATCGCAAAAGCGCGTGAAGCATTTAAATCTCAGGAAGAAAAATTTACTACGTTGAAGTCTGAGCTGGAGAATGTCCACAAGAAATATACTACGGAGTTCGAGAATATTGCAAATAGAATTCTCGATGAAAAATCTCAGAAATTTACCGAACAGAATAAGACCAATATGGATGTAATCTTAAATCCATTGAAAGATAATATTAAACGTTTTGAAGAACAAGTTCAAAAAGCATATAAGT
>JBILYL010000186.1:0-5701 GCA_044377775.1 Bacteroidia bacterium | reverse complement strand
GAATGCTTTCCCTAAAGATTTCTCAGAAATGACACGACAGATATTAGCAGGTAATGTAAAAGAAGCTCAAAAATTACATTACAAATTAACAGACATTATTGAGCAGTTGTTTGCAGATGGAAATCCTGCCGGAATAAAAGCAGTTTTGGAAATGATGAAAATCTGCCCGGCTAATGTTCGTTTACCTTTAGTAAAGGTTAACAAGGCAACACAAAATGCATTGACCGAAATGGTAGAAATGTATAAATAAAAAAACGGATCTATTTCCCATAAAAAAGCTCTTAGTAATTAAACTAAGAGCTTTTTTTATTTAAGTATAATCTTTTAATAGTATACCATTCTTCTTACTTCAGCAATAAACTTAGAGAAGCGGATCACTTGACGGGTATAACCGTATTCGTTATCATACCATACATATAATACGATGTTCTTTTTATCAGGGCCAACAATGGTTGCCTGGCTATCAAAAACAGAAGGACAAGGATTTCCGATTACATCTGTGGAAACTAATTCATTGGAGTTCATATATTGAATTTGTTCTACCAATGCCCCGTTCAATGCGGCATCTTTTAAAATATCATTCAATTCATCTTTTGTAACTTCTTTGTCGATGGTCATACTCAGGATCGCCAGCGAAACATTCGGAGTAGGGACACGCACAGAATTTGCAGTGAATTTACCGGACAGTTGAGGCAATACTTTTTTTAAAGCGCTTTCTGCACCTGTTTCTGTAATAACCATATTCAATGCGGCAGAGCGACCTCTACGGTATTTTTTATGGTAATTATCCAATAAATTCTGGTCGTTGGTGTAGGAGTGAACCGTTTCAATATGTCCGCGTACAATTCCTAATTTAGTATGAACAACCTGTAAAACAGGCATAATTGCATTCGTTGTACATGATGCTGCAGAAAGAATATCATCTGTTTTTAAATCGATCGTGTGGTGATTTACACCATGAACAACATTCGGGATGTCTTTTGCAGGAGCAGTCAATAATACTTTCGTAATTCCTTTTGCTTTTAAATGTCTGCTTAATTCAGCCTTATCTCTATAAACGCCTGTATTGTCAATCAACAATGCATTATTGATTCCATATTGCGTATAATCCACATCTTCCGGATTTTTCGCATCAATCATATAAACAGTGTGTCCGTTTATGATCAAAGCTTTTTTCTCAAGATCTTCGATGATCGTACCCGGAAAAACTCCGTGAACAGAGTCGGTACGTAATAAATCGGCACGTTTAATAATTTCTTCATTGCTGCTGCCACGGGTAACAATTGCTTTCAATCTTAATTGCTCTCCTTTACCGGCCTGTGCGATTAATTCACGTGCAGCCAAACGGCCGATACGACCGAAACCAAACAATACAACATCTTTTGGAGTAATAGTATGTTTTTTACCAACAAAATCAATTAGTTTGTTTTTTAAGAAATCGTTTACATCTTTAAATTTGGAACATTCCTGTTGCCATTCAAAAGCAAGCTTTCCGATATCAAGGCGAGAAGGACAAATATCCATTTTAGAAATTTCGGAAGCGATCGATAAAGTATCTTCCACCGTTATTACTTTCTTAACAATGTTTTTTGCATAATGGTGAAGATTCATGATCTCACTTGCACTTCTGTCTACCAGTTGATTTCTGAAAAGAATTAATTCGATCGATTTTTCAAACCATAACTTCCCGATTATTCCGATCAGATCGATCGCAGCTTTTTCGTGATTGATCCAATCGTTCAATTCAGATTCGTAGTTACCTTTTGCTTTTCCTTCAGTTGGCTCCATTGTTTCGAGTGTCATAAGTTTTAACGGATTATGTTTTAGGTGTTATTATGTTTATTGATTAATTTGATTGCCCTTTCGAAATTATAAGGAAACGTCACTTCTTGTGGGTAGATTCCTCCGGTTAGATCGGAATAACAATGTAAAAAATCATGCTAAAAATAAAAAAATAACCGCACAAACATCAGTTAAACTTATTTTTAGTTTTCAACTGATTTTTGTGCGGTTTCATTGCCTATTCGGAAAGATTATCCTAAGTATGTTTTCAGTAATTTACTTCTTGAGTTATGACGCAATCTACGGATCGCTTTTTCTTTGATCTGACGAACGCGTTCACGTGTAAGATCAAACTTTGCACCGATCTCTTCTAATGTTAAACCATGATTGATACCTATTCCAAAGAATAATCTGACAACATCTCGTTCTCTTTCAGTTAATGTTGAAAGTGAACGTTCAATTTCGCGTTGAAGCGATTCATTCATTAATTCATTATCAGCACGTGGAGAATCATGATTTACCAATACATCTAATAAACTGTTTTCCTCACCGTTCACGAACGGAGCATCCATAGATACGTGACGACCGGAAACACGCATGGTGTCAGCAACTTTATCCTGAGGAAGTTCTAAAATCTCTGATAATTCTTCAGCACTTGGCTCGCGTTCAAACTGTTGCTCCAATCGTGAATAAGCTTTATTGATCTTATTCAATGAACCAACCTGGTTCAATGGCAAACGAACAATACGGGATTGTTCAGCTAAAGCCTGAAGTATAGATTGACGGATCCACCATACTGCATAGGAAATGAATTTAAATCCACGGGTTTCATCAAAACGTTTTGCTGCCTTGATTAATCCTAAATTCCCTTCATTGATTAGATCGGGCAGACTTAAACCTTGATTTTGGTATTGCTTGGCAACAGAAACTACGAAGCGTAAATTCGACTTCGTTAATTTCTCTAAAGCAGCCTGATCACCATCTCTGATCTTTTTTGCTAAAATTACTTCTTCATCAGCAGTAATCAACTCTTCGCGACCAATTTCCTGAAGATATTTATCTAAAGAAGCACTTTCGCGGTTGGTGATCGATTTGGTTATTTTGAGTTGTCTCATGGACTTTATTGGAGTTTTTAGGAGTTTATTTCAAGTACAAAGTTAGCTTAAAACTGTTTCTTTTTACAAATATTGCATGTTAAAATAACTTTAGGAACTAGTTGATTGTTAGAAACTTACAATATATTAGACTGAGTGCTTAAAAGCTGCTACAAAAAGGCTAATATCATCGATAAAGAAAAAAAGTCCTGTGTATAAAAATTACAAAATTGTTAAAATGAAGCCTTCTTAAAGGAGAATGGCATCAATAAAAACACTATTCAATAGTATCGCATTTATTTGATCTTTTATGCATTAATTAATTAATTCGATTATTACATTCCAAATCCATAATAAGCGCGCATTCCGTTAGGATAAACCCCTTCAATTAAAACACCGCCTTTTTTATTTTCAAGCAAACTTTTAATATCTTCAAAAGTGGTGATTCTCTTTTTATCAACATTTGTAATAATAAACCCTTCTTTAATTCCGGCACTTAATAATTTTCCTGCTCCTAATTTTGAAACGCGGATACCGTTTTCGATATTCAGTTTCATCATTTCTTCTTTGCTTACTGGCTCAAAAGAAGCACCCAAGGTTGAAACTACTTCAATTTTGGGTTTTGTAACAACTTCGGTGTTTCCATTCTTATTTTTCAGAATAACAGCTAAAACTTTTTCCTGATTATTTCTCTTCAGCGTGACATTTACCTTATTTCCGGGGCGGTATCTACTTATCTGTTCCTGAAGTTCGGGTACGTTGTTTACGAATGTTTCACCTATCTTCGTAATTACGTCACCTTCTTTGATTCCGCCTTCATTGGCTGAACCACCTTCAACAACACCTTTTACATAAACACCTTTGATCTCACTAATGCTTTTTTCCTTTGCCAATTTCCCGTCAAGATCCTCAATGCTTACGCCAATAAAAGCACGTTGAACTTCACCGAATTCTAACAGATCCGCCACTACTTTTCTTGCAATATTTACAGGAATTGCAAAAGAATAACCGGTATACGATCCCGTATTTGAAGCGATCGCTGAGTTGATCCCTACTAATTCACCTCTTGCGTTAACTAAAGCGCCTCCGCTATTTCCGGGATTAACTGCAGCATCCGTTTGAAGAAATGATTCGATCGGGAATTGCCCTTTTGATGCATCATTTTCGAGAATATTTATGTTGCGGCCCTTTGCACTAATAATACCTGCAGTCACCGTTGAATTTAAATTAAAAGGATTTCCCACAGCCAAAACCCATTCGCCTACTTTTACATCATCCGAATTGCCATAAGAAACAAAAGGAAGAGCTTCTTCCTTTATTTTCAGCAAAGCCAAGTCGGTTGCAGGATCCTTCCCGATCACATCAGCAGTATAACTGCGTTTATCATTTAATGTTATCTCGATTTTATCGGCTCCGTCAACAACATGGTTATTTGTTACAATGTATCCATCCTGAGAAATGATCACACCAGAACCTGTAGAAACGGGAGCTTGTTGTGGCTGTCGCTGACCGCGGTATCCAAAAAAATCGCGGAAAGGGTCATAAATGTATTGATTTTGTGTTTCCAGGGGATAAGTAGTTTTAACATTCACTACAGAATGAACAGAGCTGGCCGCTGCGGTTGTGAAATCAACGGCAATCTCGGGTGTGCCCGAACCGGGAAGTTTTACATAATTAATTGGTGCCTGATAGGTTATTTGAGAAGTTTGAACCTTTGAATCAGCGTTCAAAAGGTGATTCAGGCCAAGTGCGGTTAATCCACCGATGCTTGCAATTGCGAATACTCCTAAAACATTTTTCATACGATGTGTTTTTTATTGTTTGTAAAAAATCGAAATTATATATACTATTCAACACAAATTTTATTCCGATATTATTTTTGTCATTTATTTTTAACATACTTTAACAGCGGTTTGCAAAGGTTGTTTAACTTTACACAGGATTTACAAAAAGTATTTTTAATTGTATAAAATTCAATGAGCAGTTTTAAAGAAAAGTCACAAGGTTTTATTATCGGAATAATGGTCGGACTGATTGTTGCCGGTGGCTTTTTTATTTTGAAGCTCGATGATTATTTTAAAGAATTGAATTTTTATAAATCTGTCTCAAATACATTTTCAAAAAACAACAAAGAAGCCGAGCCAATAGAAGTTGATAATACAAAAACGGAAGTGTCTGTAAAAAAAGGAAAAACGAAACCGTTACAGTTGGAAAAGAACACCAATAGCGAGGAAAATAAAACAACTTCATTGTCTGATTCCTCTTCTGTTTCAAAAGATTCCCTGACATTGGAGAATCCGAATTCTGAAAATCTTATAGTTCGTAAAGACGAATTACTTTCCACAAAAACCGTTGAAGTGATCAATCTGGATCCTGTTGCAAAACTTACAGCAAAAGACTCCTTGCTTCAGAAAGTAAGCGGAATTAAAGAAGAAAAAAAATCTTACAAGCAATTTTTAAACATTGAGTTCTGGTCTTCTCCTTTAAATTATAAAGGTTACAAAATGAGTAAATACAGGTTAGTATTATATGGCATTACTTCAGCTGAAGGAATTAAATTGTATAATCTGGACGATGTTATTTACCTGAAAAGTGCATCTTTCGTATATCGTTTAGATTCGTTTGGAGATTTCAAACCTTACGAACGCATCACTGATGAAGCAATAATCAACAAGCTAAAATAAGCTACATGCAACTTACCTTTCATAAATATCAAGGGACAGGAAACGACTTTATAATTATCGATAACAGGGAGATGAAATTTAATCCTGAAGATCGTGCATTAGTAGCGAAGCTTTGTCACAGACGCTTCGGGATTGGTGCTG
>JBILYL010000246.1:0-4644 GCA_044377775.1 Bacteroidia bacterium | reverse complement strand
TATCCAAAGGATAATACTCCCGGATGTACTGTCGAAGCATGTAATCTACGTGACAATTTTGCCACATTAAAAAAGAAGGGTTTTGCTATATTAGGAGTGAGTGCCGATGACGATAAAAAACATTTAAAGTTCATTGAGAAATACGATTTGCCTTTTCCGCTTTTAGCAGATGTGGAATTGAAAGTGATAAAAGCCTATGATGTGTGGGGAGAAAAAAAATTCATGGGCAAAACATATGACGGCATCATCCGGACCACTTTTGTGATAGACGAAAAAGGAAAGATCGGAAAAGTGATAACTGCTGTGGCAACAAAGAACCATGCCGAACAAATTATAGAATAAATTGTTGATTCTCTTGTGAGAGAGGAAGCATGTGATGAATAAAAATAAAGTAATAAATGGCGGGAGAGTTCCCGCAACCAAACAAGTAACTATAAAAACTATATACGCCATGAGCAAAGAAACGAAAGAAGCTAAAAACGCTAGCGCAAAAGATTCAGTAAACAAAGAAAAATTAAAAGCATTGCAACTTACTATTGAGAAGTTGGAAAAGACCTATGGAAAAGGTGCTATTATGAAAATGGGAGATGCGCCTGCAGAAAACGTAGAAGTAATTCCTACCGGATCTCTTGGAGTTGACATCGCTTTAGGTATTGGTGGATTGCCAAAAGGAAGGGTGATTGAAATATACGGACCTGAGTCTTCCGGTAAAACGACATTAACATTGCATGCAATCGCTGAAGTTCAAAGAGCCGGTGGTATCGCTGCATTTATTGATGCGGAACACGCATTTGACCGTTCTTATGCTGAAAAATTAGGTATAGATACTGAAAATTTATTGATCTCACAGCCGGATAACGGTGAACAGGCATTAGAAATTGCTGAAAATTTGATCCGCTCTGGTGCAATTGATATTATTGTTATCGACTCTGTTGCGGCTTTAGTTCCTAAGAGTGAAATTGAAGGTGAAATGGGCGATTCTAAAATGGGTTTACATGCCCGTTTAATGTCTCAGGCATTGCGTAAGTTAACAGGTACAATTAATAAAACAGGATGTTGCTGTATCTTCATCAACCAGTTGCGTGAAAAGATCGGAGTAATGTTCGGTAATCCGGAAACAACAACCGGTGGTAATGCACTTAAGTTTTATGCTTCTGTTCGTATAGATATCCGCAGAATCGGACAAATTAAAGACGGTGATGCTGTTGTTGGTAACCGTACTCGCGTTAAAATCGTAAAAAACAAAGTTGCACCTCCTTTCCGTCAGGCTGAATTTGATATCATGTACGGTGAAGGAATCTCTAAAATTGGTGAAATCGTTGACTTAGGTGTTGAACACAATGTGATCAAAAAGAGCGGTTCTTGGTTCAGTTATGGTGATACTAAGTTAGGACAAGGTAGAGATGCCGTAAAAACATTGTTTCATGATAATATTGAATTGTGTGATGAGATTGAAGCAAAAATTCGTGTTGCTTTAAGCGGTACTGTTGCTGCCGTTGAAACACCTGAATTAGCAATGGCGAAATAGTTTTTTAATTATTGGCGATGGTTATTCGCCTATAACATAAATGTCATCCCCGGACAGCGTGTTTCTCCTTGAAGCACTTTGAAAACGGGATGACATTTTTTTTATTTACTTTTGTTAATCGTTAAACGATCTGACTATATGAAAATTAATACTTTTTTTCCAATATTATTTTTTGCTGGATTTATCTTTTTTGCTTCTTGTGGTAACAATGCAAAGGAAACCGAGACAAAAAAAAATGATTCGGCAACAACAAAAATACCACAGGCATTACTAACCTTAAATGCTCAAATAGTCGCGGATCCTAATAATGCGGAACTCTACCACCAAAGAGCAAAGTTTTATTTGAATGATCATAAGTACAATGAAGGTTTTGATGATATGAGGAAGGTGATGATGATTGATAGCTCTAAAGCCACCTATTTTATTACTCTTTCAGATTTGTATTTTGTAACTAATCAAACCGCAAATTCTAAAGCATCATTGGAAAAATGTATTTCTCTTGATAATAAGAATGTTGATGCGATGCTCAAATTAGCCGAATTGTATTTTTATGTAAAAAAACATGAAGAATGTTTTAAGTATATAAACATGGCTTTGAAGGTGGATCAATATAATTCTAAAGCCTATTTTATGAAAGGTATGAATTATAAAGAAATAAAAGATACAGCTAAAGCTATATCCAGCATGCAAACAGCAGTTGAGCAGGACCCTGCTTTTTATAATGCTTATATTCAGTTAGGGATTTTAAATGCGGCTCAGAAAAAGTCAATTGCTGTAGATTACTACAAAAATGCATTAAGGGTTCAACCCAGAAGCAGTGAAGCAATATATAATCTTGGAAAATATTATCAGGATGTGAAAGATTACAAACAAGCAGCGGATACATATAATGCACTGCTTAAAATAGATCCTCAAAATAAATTTGCTTATTTTAATTTAGGTGCAATGAATCTTGCTTCAAAAGAAAATATTTCAACGGGAGCTATTGCTGCTTTTACAAGTGCAATTAATATTGATCCGAAATATACCGATGCCTATTACGGCAGAGGCGTTTGTTACAAACTGATCGGAGATAAAAAAAATGCAATTAGTGATTTCCAGACCTGTCTTTCTATTGATCCTCAATATCAACCTGCAAGCGTTGCACTTCTTGAAATAACCGGTAAGTAAAACATTAAATCTTAATTTTTTTAGAAATTAATGTCTTACCGTTATAAGCTTTTATTAAATAAATACCTCTACTCAGGTTTTTTGTAGGGAGTATGATTTTTGAATCAATGCCTGGCGCATTCTCATTTGATGTGTATACTTTCTTTCCTGTCATATCGTATAACTCTAATGATATGAGACAGTTTTGGCTGCAATTGAAATAAAGCGATAATTGATTCTGAAGAAAATTATACTGAGTACTTGTAATCTCGAAAGCCGTTTCGTCTTTTTGTACAGAAACTGTATTGCTATAACTATAGTTTCCATCAAAATCAGTTTGTTTTAAACGGTAATATGAAATGCCAGACAGCGGTGAATCATCTATTGAAGAATAGTTTAATAGACTTGTGCTGTTTCCAGCTCCGTCAGTCACACTTAATTGATCGAATGAAATTATATCAGATGAACGTTCAATCGTAAAATAATCATTATTTGTTTCTGAGGCTGTTGTCCATTTTAGGTCTACCTGATGATTGTTTGTGTTGTAATTTGCAGTGAAATCTAATAGTTCAATTGGCAAGGGATTCACTCCTGGAAGTATTGATGCTAATGTAAACGGACTAAAAGAAGTAACTGCCGCAGTTGAAATAATTGTTCCATTAGCAGTTGTGCCTGTTGTTCCTCCATTACCATGGTCTTTCCACATGGTTCCATCCCAACGTGCAACAGCTAAGTCAGGGAGTGATGTTACTCCACAGCTGAAAGTATCCCAACTCAAGGTCACATTTGCATCAACACTTCCTGCTCTATTCAATATCCAATATTCACATCTCCCGATATCATCTAATGTAGCATCTTTTAAAGTAACATCATAAGGAACTAAATTCGGATCAGCATGAAAATACTCTGCCGTAAATGTTTCAGAACCTGTTAATGTTGTTGCGGAAATCGGTCTGTATACGGCATCTTTTCCAACAGGGAAAATAAAATCGGTACTTCCGGTTTTTTTAACAGGACCATTTATAAAACTGCTATTGTATGCTCCGGATGCGACTGAGCCGGCACTCATATTCAAAATATTTGTAGCCGTAGTAGTTAATAATCCGTTAGTAAATGTAAGCGTTCCTGAAGTTGTTATAGGTTTTGCCAGAGTAACTCCGGATACATTGGAATTGTTAAGTCGTAAATTATAAAAGGTTGTTGTGCCAGAACCAGAAATTGTTTGAGCATTCGCTGAACGAAGATCTGTCAGCCCGTTTGTTGAAGTGATAATTCCGTTATTGGTTGTATTTCCTTTTATCGAAAAATGGCTAAGAACATTATTTAAGGTCAATATTCCCGAACCACTTGTACTTGTGATCAAAAGATCATTGCAAATTGCTCCGTTCGGATATAGTATGGGGGATGCTCCAATAATTGGATCATTTGTAACATTATCAATCGTAACATTTACTAATGAATCGGGTACTTTATAATTTTGCCAATTGTTGCAATCATACCAATCTGTATTGGAGGCACCAGTCCAAAATCCACTGCTAAATCCACTTGATATAATACTGTATGCCTGCGGAGATTCGTAATTTAGTCCGCCTGAAAGGTAAGTGGCACATGTTGGATATCCAGTCCAATTGGTAGCTGAATTTAATCTGTCAATCCAATCTTTTTGTGATGCCGGAGTTGTAATTCCTGTATACTTAATGTTTTGGCTTGCAATTCCAGGAAGAATACTAAAACATTTTAGTGATAAAGGTAATTCACCCCTTTGTGTTGATAAGCCATTGCATGTCCATGCAGTATATGTATTTATAGCAAACATTAATGTACCACCTACATACGTTGCGTCATGGGCACCAGAGGTATTTTTGTTCCAAACGCCACCTTGCAAAATATAAATTTGTTCATCATTCGAATTCATATTAAACATTCCATACCCACTATTAGGGTAGCTTACCGTCCAATTAGCATCT
>JBILYL010000185.1:0-5703 GCA_044377775.1 Bacteroidia bacterium | reverse complement strand
ATTACAGATATCGACACGCTTCAGATCGACTTGTATAAAAACATGAAAATAAACAGCATTTCATCGGGCGGTCAACAACTTATTTTTGCAAGAGAGGAAGGCGCTGTTTTTTTAAAAATGAATCAAACGGTTAAAGCAGGTGCAGACATTGAAATAAGAATAAATTATGAAGGTGCGCCATTGGTTGCAAAACGGGCACCATGGGACGGTGGCTTTGTTTGGAAAACAGATAAAGAAGGCAATCCCTGGATCGGAGTCGCATGTGAAAGCGAGGGCTCCAGCTTATGGTGGCCGAGCAAGGACATCATGAGTGATGAGGCAGACAGTACAGATGTGACAATTACTGTTCCTGAAAAATTAATGGCAGTGAGTAACGGTGTATTAAAAGACAGTATTTGCAAAAACGGAAAAAGCACCTATCACTGGCACACCTCCTACCCGATCAACAATTACAATGTGACCATTTATGTGGGAAATTTTAAATTATTCCACGATTCGTATGCAAGTACCATCACCTGGAAAACAACATTTCTCAACCATTATGTTTTACCATATAATTTCGAAAATGCTAAATACCATTTCCAGCAGTTAAAAAAACAGCTGGCTTTTTACGAAAAAATGTTCGGACCATATCCATGGCAGCGTGATGGTTTCAAGCTTATTGAATCTCCATATGCAGGAATGGAACATCAGTCCGCAATTGCATACGGGAATGGTTACAAAAATGATTATCAGGAATTATTCGACTATATAATTTTACACGAAACGGCCCATGAATGGTGGGGCAACAGTGTAACTGCAGCAGATTTGTCGGATGCATGGATTCATGAAGGATTTGCAACCTATTGTGAAGCATTATATGTAGAAAACATTTCGGGGTACGAAGCATATCTGGATTATATGTATTGGCAGCGAATAAGCATTTTGAACAAACGTCCGGTTGTAAGAAAAAGAGAAATCCGCTATTTCGATTCTAACGATGAAGATATCTACAATAAGGGATCCTGGGTGCTGCACTCCTTAAGAACAACTTTAGAAAATGATTCATTATTTTTCGACATTTTAAAAATGTTCCGGCTTGAAAACCATCAGAAACAAATTTTTACGGAAACATTCATTGATCTTGTAAATAAGAAAACAGGAAAGGATTACAATTGGTTTTTCAAACAATATCTTTTCAGAAGAGAAGCTCCGATACTAGAATTTTGCTGGAAAAATAATTCATTATATTTCAAATGGACGAATACAAATGAAGACTTTGAATTACCAATAAAAATAAAAGTGTTTGACAAAACAATTAAGATCACACCAACTTCAAAAATTCAAAAGATCGAACTAAGCAATAGTTATCCTGATTTTTATGACAATTCGAACGAAATGTACTATGGCACAAAAAGCAATAAAAAGCTAGAGCAGGAATTTATCCGTAACCAATAACTTTATAGGTGATATAACCAACGATTTCATGAATGAGCGTATTCCAGTCGTTGATAGAAGACGTATTAGGAATAAACAAATGATCGAATTCGAATTTCCGTGGTCCGGCATATCTGTCTGTGCTATATGGCAAAACATCCATACCAACAGCATCAAAACAATTTAAACTTCGTCTCATGTGAAAAGCGGAAGTGATCAAAAGAAATCGTCCTTTGATCTTTTGCTCATCGATAATCTTTTTAGTGAACAATGCATTTTCCCTTGTATTCTGTGATTCAGATTCAATTATAAAATCTTTTTCAGGAATACCCATAAACAAAATATAACGTTTAATGTAAGCACCTTCTTTCATTTCGGGATGAAGGATCCTTCCGGATCCACCGGTAAAAATTATTTTTTTGATGATGCCCAATTTATATAATTCAACTGCCTGTATTAGGCGATCCACACCTCTGTAAAATTGGGGACGTTGATAATCTTCGTCATACACACTCATTCCACCTAACACAATTCCGACATCATACACCTGAAGGTCTTCATATTGTGTAGCAGGAACTTCCCAAGCACGGGAAAACTCATCAAAGACGAAACTATTTGAGAAAAATAAAAGAAAACCAAATGCCCATAAGAAACATTTTTTTCTTCTTTTTTCATTTTTAGAATAAATGGAAACGAAAAATAATGTGACAATCCAGATAAGAGGATTGATAATGAAAACAAGTAATTTGGAGAGAAGAAAAAACATGTTTTTTTTAATTAGGTGTCAAATATATAAAAATTAGGTGAAATAAAAGAGAAAGGTCATAAACGCTGTCGGTTCGGGAGGAAGCTCAACCCCAAACAATCTTCTAATTATTCATACCTTTACATCATGATTAAAAGCACATTAAGGCTATTTTTTCAATTTTTCCTGCTTGCCCTCTTCATCTTTCTTTTGATAGAGTACAAATTGGCCATTTATGGGATTCAACAAGGAAGCGGTCAGCTCGAACTTGTTTGGAAAGCCCAACCAATCGATAAAGTATTGCAGGATACTACATTTCCAGATTCATTGAAACAAAAATTAGAACTCGTTACTGAGATCAAACAATATACGATCGACAGCCTAGGAATGAATCCTACAAAAAATTACAGTTCAGTATTTGATCAAAAAAACAAATCGCTTTTATTAAATGTATCCGCCTGCAAACCCTTTTCTTTTGAGCCCAAAGAATGGACATTCCCTTTTTTAGGAACTGTTCCATACAAAGGATTTTTTGATAAAAAAGAAGCTAAAAAGGAGATACTACATTTAAGAATGCAAGACTACGATGTGGATGTTTACAGCCCGTCAGGCTGGTCAACGCTTGGCTGGTTCAATGATCCAATTCTTTCAAACATGTTGAAACGAAGCGAAGGAAGCCTTTCTAATCTCATCATTCATGAATTAACCCACGGAACACTATTTGTAAAAAACAATGTGAACTTCAATGAAAACCTTGCAAACTTTATTGGTGACAAAGGCGCTGAACAATTTTTATTGCAAAAATTCGGAAAAAATTCAAAACAATATACAGCATATGAGCAAGGTAAATCAGATGAAAAAACATACGATGCATATATTTTAAAAAGTGCTGAACGACTTGACAGTCTTTATAAAACAATGTCGGACAAACAAGAATACAAAATAAAAAATAATAAAAAGAAACTATTGATTCAGGAGATCGTGCTTGGTGTATATCGATTACCGCTTTATAAGAAACAGAATTATTTCAACTATTCAAAACAAGCATTTTTTGAAGGCAATGCATTTTTCATGACATTTACACGATACGATTCTCAATATGACATGTTTGAGAAAGAGTTCAAGGAAAAATACAATTCAGACCTAAAAAATTATCTTTCCGCATTAAAAGAAAAGTATCCCTCATTATAGGCCTAAAATTGCTTTTAAAAGGAGCAAAACCAATACAAATCAGGCATTTAAGTTCATTTGTTTTAATCCCTCCAAAACATTAAATTTGTTGCTTACTCAAAGCAATAATTAAAAGAGATGAATACATTCGTTACAGAACCCTATAAATCAAAATATAAAATCAGGATTGTTACTGCTGCTTCGTTATTTGACGGACACGATGCTGCAATAAATATCATGCGCAGAATAATTCAAAGCAGTGGTGTGGAAGTGATTCATCTTGGCCATGACAGAAGTGTTGAAGAGATCGTAAATTGTGCTATTCAGGAGGATGCTAATGCAATTGCCCTTACCTCCTATCAGGGTGGTCACAATGAATTTTTCAAATATATGTATGACCTTTTAAAGGAAAAAGAATGCGGACATATTAAAATATTTGGTGGTGGCGGTGGAACGATCCTGCCGACCGAAATAGCCGAATTACAAGCTTACGGAATAACCCGCATATACGCCCCTGATGATGGTCGTGCAATGGGATTACAAGGAATGATCAATGACATGTTGGAGAAATGTGACTTTCCAACTGGAAATAATTTAAACGGTGAAGCGAAGAATCTAGCAAAGAAAGATATTAAATCAATTGCCCGATTAATATCTGCTGCTGAAAACTTTCCGGAAGAATTTGCAAAAGTGCTTCCCGAAATAGAAAAAAATGTACATGCAAAAACTACACCTGTACTTGGAATAACAGGAACAGGGGGCGCAGGAAAATCTTCGTTGGTAGATGAATTGGTACGTAGATTCTTAATTGATTTCCCTCAAAAAACAATTGCAATTATTTCTGTTGACCCATCGAAACGCAAAACAGGCGGAGCATTGCTTGGCGACAGAATCCGCATGAACGCGATCCGCAACGAACGTGTTTACATGCGTTCATTAGCTACACGTCAGAGCAATTTAGCATTATCAAAATATGTGAAAGAAGCGGTTGACATTGTTAAAGCTGCGAACTATGATCTGATCATTTTAGAAACGTCAGGAATCGGACAAAGTGATACGGAAATTACGGAGCACAGTGATATGAGTTTGTATGTTATGACTCCTGAATACGGTGCTGCAACACAATTAGAAAAGATCGATATGTTGGATTTTGCTGACATCATTGCCTTAAATAAATTTGATAAACGTGGTGCATTGGATGCTATCCGCGATGTAAAAAAACAATACAAACGCAATCATCAATTGTGGGAAACGGATGATGAATTGCTTCCGGTATACGGAACCATTGCTTCGCAGTTCAATGATCCCGGAATGAATAAATTGTATAAGGCGATCGTGAATATGCTGGCTGAAAAAACCGGTGCAGATCTAAAATCAGATTTTGCTGTTACAGATGAAATGAGTGAAAAGATCTATATCATTCCTCCAAGCAGAACAAGATACCTCGCAGAAATAGCGGAGAACAACCGTGGTTATGACAAATGGGTGGATGAACAAAAAGAAATTGCTCAAACATTATATTCCATACAAAAATCGATCACAGCATTAAAAGAATCGAAAGTTGAAGACAAAGACCGGATCATTAAGGGATTAGAAGAAACAGCGGCACAGATCAATCTGGGATTTGACGGTCGCAACAAAAAAATACTTGACGGCTGGGCAGAAAAAGTTCAACAGTATAAAAATGAGTTCTTCATTTTTAAAGTACGCGACAAAGAAATTAAAATTCAAACACATTACGAATCGCTTTCGCATTCACAGATACCGAAGATATCCACCCCGACCTACGAAGCATGGGGGGATATTTTAAAATGGAACTTACAGGAAAATGTGCCGGGAGAATTCCCATATACTGCAGGTGTGTTTCCGTTCAAACGTGAAGGGGAAGATCCTACACGAATGTTTGCAGGAGAAGGCGGGCCCGAACGAACGAACAGACGTTTCCACTATGTAAGCTTAGGAATGCCTGCACACCGCTTGAGTACAGCATTTGACAGTGTTACATTATACGGACAAGATCCTGCAATCCGCCCGGATATTTATGGAAAGATTGGCAACTCCGGTGTTTCTATTTGCTGTTTAGATGATGCAAAAAAACTTTATAGTGGTTTTAATCTTGCAGATGCAAAAACATCGGTGAGTATGACTATCAACGGTCCAGCGGCCATGCTAACAGGCTTTTTTATGAATACGGCTATTGATCAGCAGTGTGAAATCTATATCAAACAAAATGGTTTAGAAAAAGAAATTGAAAAAAAGATTGTTGACATTTTCAAAAAGAAAGAAGTTACCCGTCCGCAATATCAAGGACCATTACCTGAAGGAAATGACGGTTTAGGACTACTGTTATTGGGTGTTACTGGAGATCAGGT
>JBILYL010000184.1:0-5718 GCA_044377775.1 Bacteroidia bacterium | reverse complement strand
CTCCAAAATAGAATTTGGAGGTTTTGAAGGTCAAAAAGTAAGATGATTCAGAAATAGGATTAATATGCCGCTATTTTAATGAATTGGTGTTTTTCATATTGCGCCTTATTTATTAAATAATCAATGTTGTATTTTGGTCCGGAAACGAATGATTTTGTTTTAACAAAAACTACTTTCGATGCATCAATTCCTTTTTCTTTCAAAGCATTTAAGATCTGTTCTTTTGCTTTTTCGGACCGGGCAATAGATAGTTCTTTATTGGTTTTATAAGCTCTTGTCGGAACTTGAGATGCGCAGGAAGTTAAGTTAATGTTTATACTGCCGTTTTTCGCAGCCAATTCAGCTAAATTGTCGATGTATTGTTTGAACGGTCCATCATTTACATCGATTTGTGTCACATTGTATTTGAAATACATTTCGAAATTCAATTTGTTCACGCTTGCAAGTTGCTCATGGGGAACATCCTTCGGAACGGTATTTTCGTTATTAGTGGAAACAATGGTTGCATTCTTCGGATTTGTTTTAAACTTAACCGAAGTCTTCGTATTTGCCAATAAGTATTTGCCGCCAACAACTTTTGATTTTAATAATTTTCCATTATTGTCCTTGAATTCAGCGTATGATTTTTTTCCAATTAAGTGTGAGTCATTTTCGTCAAGGGCAACCAAATAATCATCATTTTGTGGAAGGTTCGTGAAAATAAACCAACCCAATTCATCGGTAGTAGTTGATTTTATAGGTTCACTTTTAGATTTGTGTTTGGAGAATTTTTCTCATCCACAATTTTTCCATCTACAGATATAAACGCTACATCGGCAGTAACGCTTGTATTTGAAGTTGTATCTTTGGCAGGCCCACCTAAGTTTACACTTTTTAAGAGTACTTCTCTGTTAATTTCCTGATAAGCGGCACTCATCGGAACATCTATCACTTCTGAGAAAAACTCTTGTCCATCATTTGTATATGAAAGCGTGTAATTGCTTCCCGGAGGAATAATGATAGTAAAACTTCCATCCCTCACCATTGGTTTATAGACTCCAGCAACAATTCCTGTTTCGTTATTTGTTACGAGGATTTCCAAAAATGGAGGAAATGGCTGTCCTTTTGCAGGAATTATAAATCCTTTGATCAATACAAGAGGAACCTCTATGCGTTCAGGTAAAGAAACCATATAGATGTCTTTTTCACCATATCCTTCAGGTCGGGAAGAAGATGCGTAATATCCTCGTTTGCCATCCGGTGAAGTCACATAAAATACATCGTCATCTGTAGTATTGATCGGATATCCAAGATTTAATGGTTCTTCCCAGGTATTTGTTTCTTCGTTTTTGGAAGAAAAGAAAATATCAAATCCTCCGATTGTCTGATGACCTTTTGAGCTGAAGAATAAAACTTTTCCACCTGGATGGATAAATGGAGATTCTTCATCATAGATCGTATTGATTGGAGCGCCAATATTCATTGCCAAACTCCATTTTCCATTCGGCAATTTCACGCATTTCCAGATATCTCTTCCGCCAAGTCCGCCATCTCTGTCGCTCACGAAATAAAGGGTATTTCCATCCGGACTCAAGCATGCACTTGTTTCCCATTTTGGGCTATTGATATCGGAACCCATTGCCTTCGGGTAGGTCCAATTATTGCCATCCAGCGTACTGAAATAAATATCCCCACCATTTATATCTTTGTAAATTAACAATGTTTGAGCGTCAGCAGACAATCCGACACTTGCCTCATGTGTGGTTGTGTTGATATTCGAACTAACAGAAACGGGGCTAGTCCAGGTACTGTCACTTTTTTTGTATGCAACATAAATGTCCTCAAAAAACTGACCTTCATCAGTTTTATCCATTCCTGTTCCTGTTGATCTTCTGGAAGTATACATGATTGTTTTCTCATCAGCTGATAATACCGGACTGTATTCCGGAGCTGAGGAATTGATACTGTCACCTAAGTTATTTAATATGATATTCATTGGAGCACTCACCAAAGATTTTGCGTTGTTGCTGATCTCAATTTGTCGGTCAACATCTTTTATCAGCACATCGTTTTTTTCTTTCAAGTAAGATTTGAATTTTTCATAATTCGCAATCGCTTCATCGAACTTGTAGATGAAGTGAAGTGCTTGTCCGTAATAAAAATAAGCATTTACCGGTGCAGCTTTTTCGCTTGGCTCAAGGTCACTGTAGTTTTTAGAAGTGTTTTTAGCGGCACGCTCTAAGTATACGAGTGCTTTGTTTTTTTCAGTTTCTGAATTCAAATAGCACAAGCCCATTTTGAAGTTGATATTCGCATTGGTTGAATCGATCGCATAAGCCTCCCTGAAATTCTTTAAGGCTAAAGGGAAATTGCCTTCGAGGATCAGGTAATTTCCTTCTGTAAATTTCTGACGATAGTCGGCTTTGTCTTGTGCATTTGACGAAAGATTAAAGATGACAACTGTAAATAGTACAATAAATATTTTTTGCATAGTGCCGGTTTTAAAATAAATAGTCCGCTAAGCATGTGAGCAAAGCAGAATTATTTAAAATTCAAACAAATATATTAAAATTTGATTTAGAAAACGTATAGGTGGTAAAAAGAAATTAACACTTTTAAGTGTCTGATAATTAGTTATTTATGTTCAACTATTTTCATTTCTACGCGTCTGTTCTGTTGCATTCCTTTTAAGTCCGGTTTGCCGTTAGGAAGCGTGTTTGAAGCAATTGGCATTGTTTCTCCATATCCTTTTGCAACCAGGTAGTTAGAATTGATTCCCTTTTTTACTAAGGCGTTAACCACAGCCTGAGCACGCATTTGAGAAAGTTTTAAGTTGGCATCATCGTTTCCTTTGCTGTCAGTATGACCGGCAACCTCAACCGTTAATTCGGGATATTCTTTCATGAGTTTCAACAGCTTTTCAATCTCCAGATTGGATTCTTTACGAAGGGTCGCTTTATTGGAATCAAAGAAAATATTGTTAAGTACTATTTTGGAACCTATCTGTACTTTTTCCAAAACAATATTTTTTGTTAAAACAGAGTATTCCGGTTGTTTTGGAACGTTTACGTTTTCCGATTGGAAAAGGTAGCCTTTAGCTTCGTATGACAAATTATAGTTTTGTCCACGGTTTAAGATGAAGTAATAAGAACCTGAATCAGAGTCTGTATAGTATGTTTCAATCAGTTTGCCGGTAATGTTATCTTTCACAATGATCTGAGCTCCGGCAATTGCATTTCCCGGCACATTTTTTACTGTACCCGCAATGCTTATTGTTCCAAGTGTTTTGCTTTCAAGATTTACACCTTGCAATAAAAGTTCTTTCTCGATTTCCTGGTAGGAGGAGTTCGGAGGGATCGTTATCGTTACATTAACAGGTTGAAAACCTTCTGCTTCATAGCTGATGTTATAGGTTTTCCCCTCGATTCCCGGTGTCAGGATCATCAGGTATTTTCCTGTAAGATCGTTAGGTTTGATATTTTGAACAACCAGTCCTGTTTCCATGTCGGTTGCCATGATCTCAACTTTAGAAAGACCTTTTGTTAATCCGTCAAAAGTGATATACCCTTTCAAAAGAGTAAGTGGTTCAACGATCCCTTTTTCAAAGTTGATCATATAAATATCTTTTTCACCAAATCCATTTTTTCTTACAGAAGAAAAATAACCTCTTTTCCCATCTGCGGACTGAACATAAAAAATATCATCATCGGGAGTATTGATAGGAGATCTTAAATTTTCGGGAGTACCCCATTTGCCATTCTCATCTTTCACAGATTTAAAGATATCGAACCCACCCATGTTTTTGTGGCCATTCGAGCTAAAGAATAATGTCACGCCATCAGGGTGAAGAAAAGGAGCCTCTTCATCATCGGCAGTATTAATTTCCGGACCGGCATTCAGAGGCTTACTCCATTGTCCGTTTGTCAATTTTACACAGCGCCAGATATCACGGCCACCGAAACTGCCTTCTTTTTTATTGCTTACAAAATATAATGTATTTCCATCCACGGATAAGGTGGCGTGGGTTTCCCAATTCGGAGAGTTGATGTTTGAAGTTAATGGAAGCAAACCGCTCCATGTGTCTCCTTCTAAATTACTGTAATAAATATCGCCACCGTTAATATCTCTGTATACATATAATTGTTGACCATCTGCAGAAAGGCTAATGTTTGCTTCGCTGCCGTTTGTATTAATGCTTGATCCGATAGCTTTCGCGGTGGTCCAGGTGCCATCACTTTTTTTAGTACAGAAATAAATATCTTCCAGAAATTGATCGTTCTCCGTTTTTTCTCCTCCGGTACTACCTGCTCTCCGGGAAGTGAAAATCAATGTCGATTCATCCGCAGAAATAACCGGGCTATAATCCGGGTAGATTGAGTTGACGCTGTCGCCAAGGTTAAAAATACTTACGCTTACAGAATCCTTGATGAATTCGATTGCATTGAAATTTGTTTCTACTTGCTTTTCCAGATCTTTCGTTAGGTCTTGATTACGGCTGCCAACGATATCTTTAAATTTGTTAAAATAAGTATTGGATTCATTGAAACGGAAAGCTAAGCGGTAAGCAATACCTAAAGAATAATAGGCTAATTCAGGTGCTTTTTTTTCTTTTGGATCCTCCGGATTATAATTGTGAGAAACATTTGTAACCGATTTTTCAAGAAAGGGTAGGGCTTTGTTTTTTTCAGAAGCGGACTCAAGGTAACAAATACCGATTTTGTAATTAATATTCGCGTTAGAAGAATCAATATGATATGCGTCTTTGAAATATTTTAGCGCTAAAGCATAATTTTGTTCCAGGATCAGATAGTTTCCCTGTATGAAATTTTCTTTATAATCGCCTTTACTTGCTTGAGAAAACCCCAGTGAAGAAAGTAACAAAAAAAGTAAAATAAAATAATTTTTTTTCATATGAACAGTGCCGAAAATATGTCAGTCAGAAACAAATATACTCTTTATTAGGATTTTTTGAAACTATATATTAAAAAATCATAAAAAAAGCAGAGAATTAGCGCTGTTTTTTTTATTAATTGTTGAATTATTATTTTGGAGCGGCCGTTATCTTAATGTATTGGTATTGCTCGTAAGTTGACCTGTTTTCAACAGCATCCTTTTGATATTCCGGTCCCTGAACCAACGCTTTTGTTTCACTGAAATGTAACTGAGTTTTTGTGATCCCTTTTTTACTCAAGGCTTTCGTTACTTTTTCTTTTGCATTTCTAGCTCTTACATTCGCTAAGTTATCGTTGCTTTGGAAAGTGTTTGTAGGTACTGTTGAAGCGCTCGATTCGATCTGGATTTCAAAAGCAGGGTTTGCTTTTATACAATTGGTCAGTGCATCTATAAATGATTTGAAAGCTGCAGCATCGTTATCGATCTCTTTTTTATTGTATTTAAAAAATAATTGGAAGGATGATTTTTCAGGTATGCAAGGACCTGTTCCGTTTTTAATTGCAAGCTCATAGTGTGCTACAGAATCTGCGGCAGATAATAGAATTGCCGTTTTGTAAGGGATCTCTCTCTTAATTACCTGGTACCCCAATTTCAAAGGAACCTCTATTGGTTCTCTGTAAATTTCTTTACCGTTAACATTGCAAACTATTAAATAAGATCCTCCAACAGGTAAATTGGCTCCGAATTTCCCCGAAGAACTATTTGCTGTTAAAGATTGAATTGTATCTCCTTTTATTTTGTTAATGATGAAAATCTTATTGTTAGCAATGTTTTCTGGTGAATTGT
>JBILYL010000183.1:0-5748 GCA_044377775.1 Bacteroidia bacterium | reverse complement strand
TCCTTTAATATTTATTGATCCGTCCATTGTGATGTCTTTATCTACACCATGCATTGACATTTTTCCGGAAACAGTTACTTTATGATCACCATCTTTCGCCCAATCAATTTTCTCATTGATCTTTCCCTTAAAAATAGTGTTTGGAAATTTTTCACTTTCCATATAATTTTCATTGAAATGTTCTTGCATCAATGCTTTTTCAAATATAAAAGCAGAGTTTACAATCTTGATTTGAACATCATTTGTTGATTTATTGATCAAGGGTTTTGAGGCTTTATTGATTGCTTCGATATTTTCTAGAGGTGAAGCGGAAAAAAAACTCACCACGCAGGTTTTAGCCATAACGATCTGAGCAGAAATTCCTGCACTGAATGCAAATGCGGTTATTAATAAAAGTGCTTTTTTCATCCTATTATGGTTTTAAGATTTATTGAAATTATTAGAAGATTTAAATCGAGTATTAATTATTTTGTGCTCCTTGTTCCATCCAACACTTCAACTTCCCTAACTCTTCTTCGGTAAGTTGTGGAGAAAGAGCTGGCGCCATATCTTTTAATGTGAACACTCTTGTTTTAAGACTTCCGCCATCGGCTTTTGATTTAAACACATTAAAATCTGAAAAATCTCCAGTTCCTGAACCACCTGCAGTATGACATGTAACACACTTTGAATCAATAAATGGCTTAATATCTGACACGAATGACATTGTAGATGTACATCCAACTGTTAAAGGTTCCGCTTTTTCTTTAGTACAAGAAGAGAAAATCAAGGTAGCAAAACCTGCAATAAAAATTATTTTTTTCATGCTTATTTTTTTATTAAACAAATATAGAATATTATTACAAGAAACATATTAAATCAAGGTGAAACATAACAAATCTAAAATAATTTGTTTCGACTACTTTTTTCCAAAATCTTTTGTATTCACTAGCTCCCCTGCTTCATTCCAAAATGTCCAAAGTCCACTTTCTTTATCATCGGTATAAAACCCCTCATATCGCTTGCTACCATTTTCGTACCAAGTTATAGTTTTACCAAATTTTACTCCGCCTACAAATGTTGACTCGCTCCATTGAACTCCGTTTTCATAAAAACTTTTCCATAAACCTTCCCTCTTCGAATCCTTCATCATTCCCTGCATTCTCACAGCACCGCTTTTATAACGAGAAATACTCTCCCCGTCTTTCGTGGTGGTATCTTGTGTGGTGACTATAGTAAAATTTGTTGAATCAGAAGTTGTTGATGGGGACGATTCTTTTTGTATTTCACCGGCAGGGATCTTATCCGCCTGGTTAGAACAAGAAACCAATCCGCAAAAAATGAATGAGAAAAGTATGATCTTAGTTTTCATCTGTTATTCTTACCTTTTAGAATGAATGATTTGATATTTTTCGATGATATATATATTAATTATTCCGTTCGGTCGTATATTTTACGAGTGCTTCTAATGAAGTCTTTGAAGGGTTGTCCGAAAACTGACTGAGCAACCCCAACGCTGCATTTTTATACTCGTTCATTTTTTCTTCCGCATACTGAATGCCACCACTTTTTATCACAAAATCAATTACTTCCGCAACTTTTTTTGGATTGTTATTGTTGTTTTTTACAATATTGATAATTCTTCTTTTTTCAAAATAACTCGCATTATTCAGCGCGTAGATCAAAGGCAATGTCATCTTTTTTTCTTTGATATCAATGCCTGTCGGCTTACCGATATTGGATCCATCGCCATAATCAAACAGATCATCTTTTATCTGAAATGCAATACCAACAGCTTCTCCAAATGCACACAACTGATCAATTATTTTTTCGTCTTTTGTGACAGATGCGGCACCACAAGCACAACAAGATGCAATTAATGAAGCTGTTTTCTTTCGGATAATATCAAAATAGACCGCTTCATCTATATCCAGTTTTCTTGCTTTTTCAATTTGCAACAACTCCCCTTCACTCATTTCTCTCACGGCATTAGAAACCAATCCCAACAAATGATAATCTTTGTTATCGACAGAAAGCAACAATCCTCTTGACAATAAAAAATCGCCTACTAAAACTGCAATTTTATTTTTCCACAATGCATTCACAGAAAAGAAACCTCTACGCTCGTTGGAGTCATCAACAACATCATCGTGCACCAATGTGGCGGTATGTAGCAACTCTATTAAGGAAGCGGCTCTGTAGGTGGAGTCATTCATTTCACCTACCAGCTTGGCCGACAAAAACACAAACATTGGTCGCAATTGTTTTCCCTTGCGTTTCACAATGTAATGTGTAATCTTATCAAGCAACGGAACCGAACTCTTCATTGAAGCTTTGAACTTCAATTCAAATTCGGCCATCTCTTTTTCTATCGGTGCTTTTATTTCTTTTACGGTCATAGAAAATTCTATTCTTTAAAATAATTGCAATAAACAAATTGCTTTAATTGTCTAAATAACCTGCTGCGATCCATTTTTCAATCACTTTAATATCACAATCAGATAATTTACTCGTATTCTTCGGCATTGCGGAAAAACCGGATGCATGCTGAATTGAGCCCAAAAACTGACCGGTTGCTACAACGGCTGCAACACCGGAATAGTTGGAGAGGTTATATCCTCCGCCAGGACTACCAGACGAATGACATCCAACACACCAGGTGGTAATTAGTGGTTTAATTCTCCCGCTATATGTAAAACTCATTGTGTCGCAACTTGAACAATTAGAAGTGTTTTTAGCACCCATATCAATCCACAACTTAATATAACTAACATCCTTATTGCTAAGTTTCGGATAATTCTCTGCAGGCATTGATGGATTGTTTCCCGAAATAACTTTATAAACTTCACTTCTCGAAGGATGATTCGCCACAACTCCTTTCATAATTCCCTCATAACTTGTTAAGTCATATTCCTCGGCTTTATCGATAGAATTATGACATCCGGACATAGCACAATTAGAAACAAAAATCGGCAGAACATTTTCCTGAAAACAAACATCCGGATTGTACACTTCGGATGCACAATCAGAAAGCGTGACAACCAACAAAGTCATCAATAAATATAAAACAGATTTCAATTTTAACATTTTTCTTTTCTTATCTTATCAGATTAAATACACTATTTAATTTTCATCTTCCGCTTCTCAAGGCCTTCTTTATTTTTATTGGCCAATTGTCCACAGGCTGCATCAATATCCTTACCTCTGCTTCTGCGAACATTTACGATAATATTTTTGTTCTCGAGATACTTCGCAAAGGCATCCAATCGCTCGCTTGTCGTTTGTTGAAATTCACCATCATCAATGGGATTGTATTCAATAATATTTACCTTACAGGGAATGTGTTTGCAAAACTTTGCCAGATCCTGCGCATCTTCAATGCTATCATTAAAATCTTTGAAAGCGATGTATTCATAAGTAACACGTGTTCCTGTTTTCTCATAAAAATAGGTCAGGGCTTCAGCCAATGCTTCCAGCGTATTGCTTTCATTGATTGGCATAATGTGATTCCGTTTTGCATCGTTGGCTGCATGCAGTGAAAGCGCCAAATTAAATTTCACACCATCATCACCCAGCTTTTTGATCATTTTTGAAACACCTGCCGTACTAACAGTTATGCGTTGTGGCGACATGTTCAAGCCTTCCGGAGAAGTGATTTTTTGAATGGAGTCCAGCACATTCTTATAGTTTAGCAAAGGTTCACCCATTCCCATGTAAACAATATTTGTAAGCGGGACATTGTATTTTTCTTCCGCCTGATTTTTTATCAAAACAACCTGATCATAGATCTCATCCGCGTTCAAATTCCGCAAACGTTCTAATTTTCCTGTTGCACAAAACTTGCAAGTCAGGCTGCAACCTACCTGTGAAGAGATACAAGCTGTCATCCTTGTTGTACTGGGAATCAATACACCTTCTACAATATTACTATCATAAAGTTTAAATGCATTCTTGATCGTACGGTCGCTGCTGATCTGCATGTCATCAACAACAACTGCGTTGATCACAAAATGTGAATTCAATAATTCGCGGGTAGATTTTGATAAATTGGTCATTTCATCAAATGTGCGCACCGACTTTTTCCAAAGCCACTCATACACTTGTTTTGCACGAAATGCCTGATCTCCGTTTTCTACAAAAACAGTTTTCAATTCTTCCAGCGACAGTGCTCGTATATCCTTCTTAGTATCCATTTTACCTGACAACAAATTTACGAATAGATATTGATATAACGAGCAGTTTATAATTTCGTAATTTTGTGCTTTATACAAGTGTGTTATGCGTAAAATTTCTGCAGATTATATTTTTCCGGTTTCATCCGAGCCTATCAAAAATGGTAGTATTACTATTTCTGATGATGGCACTATTCTAGCAGTGGAATCGTGCATTAACGGAGCAACCGAACACTACTCCGGTATCATCTGTCCGGGTTTTATTAACACGCACTGCCATTTAGAACTTTCACATTTACGTTCACAGCTAAGTGAAAAAACAGGAATAACAGGTTTCATAAAAGAAATTATTGGAAAACGGACTGCCTTTTCGGAAGACGCTATTCAAAAATGCATTGCAGATGCCGAAGCTGAAATGATTAGAAACGGGATCGTGGCTGTTGGTGACATTTCAAACAACAACAGTACCTTTAAACAAAAAGAAAAAAAGAATTTATATTACCATACATTCATTGAAATCTTCAGTATGGATCCTGCAAAAGCAGAAGAAACAATTGAGAAGGGAAAAAAATTAATAGCCGAACTTACTACACCCGGCTCCATATCACCTCATGCTCCCTATACTATATCTGAAGAGTTACTTTCACTCATCAACAATCTTGCTGAAGAAAACAATAGTATTATTACGATTCATAATCAGGAAAGTGAAGGAGAGAACGAATTGTTTTTGACCAACTCCGGTGTTATGTTTAACACATTCAAGGAAATGGGAATAAACACAAACCTGATGCGCAAAACAGGGGAAAATTCTTTACAATCTACCTTGAAACACATCAACAAAGCAAAAAAAATACTCCTGGTACATAACACATTTACATCAAAGGAGGATCTCGATTGGATTAAATCTAATGGCTCTGATTTAAGATCTCAGCTCTATTTTTGTACCTGCCCGAACGCAAATTTGTTTATCGAAAACAAATTACCCGATTACAAGTTATTTATAGAAGAAAACGCAACCATTACTGTCGGAACCGACAGCCTGGCTTCCAACTGGAGCCTTTCCATTCTTGATGAATTAAAGACCATCACTAAGCATTACCCTGAAATTCCATTGCAAACATTGCTCACCTGGGCAACAAAAAACGGGGCTGAATTTTTGGGACAATACCAACTCGGCAGCATCGAAAAAGGTAAAAACCCTGGATTAAACTTGTTGAAAAATGTGGATGGGATAATGATCATTGAAAAAACGGAAGTAGTGAAACTTGTTTAAACGCGAATGTGGATCCTTAGGATTTTTAATTGAATATAAAGTAAAAAAACTCAGCAAAGATAAACCGCCATCATCCTGTTTCTGAGTTTCTACCTTTCCATCAATGCTTCCGCAATGATCAAATCCTGTTCTGTAGTAATTTTAATATTTTCGCGGTTTCCTTCTATCAGATTAATTTTTTCTCCGAACGCCTCCAGTACACTTGCATCGTCCGTAAATTCGGGCTTGTAAGCTTTTAAAAATGCTTTTTTGATCAGATCAGAATGAAAACATTGAGGTGTTTGAATGATCGAATAATGCGTACGGTCTACAGCACAATTATCT
>JBILYL010000182.1:0-5760 GCA_044377775.1 Bacteroidia bacterium | reverse complement strand
GAAAAATACGTACTTTCGCTGACCCAAAATTTAGTTGGGAATTAATATTAATAATTTAAACAAAAAACAATGCCAGCAAAAATTAGATTACAACGCCAAGGTAAAAAGGCTTCTGCTTTTTTCCACATTGTAATTGCGGATGGTCGTGCACCTCGAGACGGAAAGTTTATTGAGAAAATTGGTACGTACAACCCAACTACAAATCCAGCAACTATTAACCTTGATAATGACAAAGCATTAGCATGGTTGAATAAAGGTGCTCAACCTACAGATACTTGTCGTGCAATCCTTTCTTACAAAGGAGTTATGTACAAGAACCACTTACAAGGTGGTGTTACTAAAGGTGCATTAACACAAGAGCAAGCAGATGCAAAATATGCAATGTGGATCGCTGAAAAAGAAACAAAGGTTACAGGTAAAGTTGACAAATTAGCAAACGCTAAGAAAGATGCTTACAAAAACCGTATGGCTGCTGAATCTTCTGCAAAAGAAGCAAAAGCAATAAAAATTACCGCTAAAAATACACCTCCTGCTGTTGAAGAAGCTGCACCGGTTGTTGAAGAAACTTCAACTCCAGAAGCAGAAACTCCACAAGCTGAAGCATAATTCTAGCAATCTATTCATAAGAAGTCCCGCAATTTGCGGGACTTTTTTGTTAGCACACACATGAGCGATAAAAACATATATCCGATCGGGAAGTTTGAATATGGAAATTCCTATTCAGCAGCTGAAACACATTTAAACATAAAAGCTATTGAAGAATTGCCTTCACAGCTTAATTCTATTTCGGTAAAATTCACACCCGAACTGCTAAAAAAAAGTTATAAGCCAAATGGCTGGACAGCACAACAAATTTTCCATCACATAGCCGATAGCCACTCGAATGCACTCACACGCGTCAAATTAGCCCTTACAGAACACAACCCTGTTATAAAGCCTTATGATCAGGATGCCTGGGCACTTTTGGCTGACGTTGAAAATACAGCAATCGAAGTTTCGTTAAAAATGACAGAAGCGATACACATCAGGTGGGTTGCGGTTTTAAATGCAATGTCCGAAGCGGATTTTTCAAAAAAATACATTCATCCTGAATACAATAAAGAATTCCGTCTCGATGAATTCGTTGCATTGTATGCCTGGCATGGGAAACATCATTACGGACAATTAAATACGATAATAAATAATGGATAAAAAGAATTGTTTTAATTTAGGCTATATAGCCAGAAGAGTCGGAAATCATGGTGAATTAGGGTTTGTACTTGATGTTGATGACGGGAGCAGATACAATAAGCTGGAATCGATCTTCATTGAACTCAACAATTCACTTGTACCTTTCTTTATTAAACGAATTCAAGTGAAAGGTTGCAACGCTACTGTTAGTTTAGAAGGTATAGATTCAATCGACCGTGCGGAAGAACTTCTAAAAAAATCATTATATCTTCCTTTGACGGCTCTTCCTCCTTTAAAAGGAAAAAAATTCTATATCCACGAATTAGCAGGATTTACGGCCACAGATAAAAACTTTGGGGAGATCGGCAAGATCACCGAAGTATTAGACTTTCCTCATCAAACAATTCTTCAGATCAAACGGGGCGAAAATGAAATTTTAATTCCTGCAAAAGAAGAATTCATTATCGCAATTAACCGCGAAACAAAAACCATTGAACTCAATGCACCAGACGGTTTGATAGACATTTACATCTCAAAAAAAGAAACAGACGAATCTGAAAAGGAAACAGACGAGGAATAGCTTAAAGATAAATTATGAATTTTGTTCTGGAACTTTTTAAGACAAAGTCAACCAACAAAAAGCATTTAGAAAAGGTAACTGATTCAAAAGATTTCAAAAAACAGAAAGTTTAAGCAGTAGTATTGTTTTTACGAAAAATAGTTTAACTTTATATACAGTATTCGTAAACGTTGATTTAATCAAACTGTTTTCTACTCTTTTATGTCGAATCAAATATTCGCTTTTAAACAGTTCAGTATTCTACAAGATAAGTGCGCTATGAAAGTGGGCACAGATGCTGTTCTATTAGGTTCCTGGGTGAATGCTTCAAATGCAAAAACAATCTTAGATATCGGTACCGGCACAGGCATAATAGCGCTTATGCTGGCTCAAAAATCTCCCGCTCGCATTGATGCGATCGACATTGATTCGAATGCTTTTATACAGGCAACAGAAAACGTGAATCAATGTAACTGGAAAGACAGGATTGATGTTCACCACATTTCATTGCAGCAGTTCACAAAAGAATCCGACCACAAATATGATCTGATCGTTAGTAATCCACCCTATTTTATTGACTCATCAAAAGCTTCTGAAGAATCAAGAACGAATGCAAGGCATACCGACCAACTACCATTTAAGGATCTGTTGGATGGCGTTTTGAAATTGCTAAATCCGAATGGTAAATTTTATGTGATACTCCCTACTAAAGAAGCGGAATTATTCAGAGAAGAGGCGGAAAAAAATAAATTATTTCTGACAAAATTAACGCGAATCATTACACGGGCAGACAAACCTGAAAAACGATTGATGATGCGGTACGAATTTATCCAACGTGCTTTTTCTGAAAGTTCGATCACCATCGAAAAAGATGAAAGACATTCCTACACGGATGAATATAAAGAGTTGACGAAGGATTATTACTTAGCGTTTTAACCGCTCCTGCATATCAACTCTTTCCTTTTAAAACAGATTTTCTTTCCTCAAGAATAAACGATCCATCAACTCTCCTTCTCTTCAAACCTCACACCTAATGTCTCTAACTCAGCTAATACCGGCTCATATATTTCTTTGATAGTAGGAATCACAACTCCACGAGCGCTGATCTTTCCTTGCAATATCAGTTTGGCTGTGATCGCAAGGGGCAAGCCGACAGTTTTTGCCATTGCTGTATATGTTTGATCTTCGCCCTTCACAACTAACGAAGAAACGATTTTCTTATTTTTCCCGTTCAATAAATAATCAAACTGATGTTGCATCACAATCATATCTTTATCATGTTCCTTCAACAACCATTTTTCTTCTAAGAGATCCTGTAGAATTTGTGCTGGACTTGCATCAGCCAAACGGATTTTCCGATCGCTAAAAACTCCAAGCCATTCAATCTTATTCAACACATCCGCATCCATTTCGTTACCCATAAAAGAAATCAACTTATCTTTCGCAGAGGCACTGCCCTTTGGTAAAAAAGCTTCGAGCAATTGTTTATATGTTAATGTTTCTGATGCTTCAATCTTATAGCTATCGTCTGTCAAACCAAGTTTCACGAACACATTCCATGCTTTGCAATACCCGGGCATACGAAGAGTTCCACGGAGCATTGTTGGGATTTTTTCAAGGTTATAAATTTTCCGATACGACAAAGAATCACGGTTCGCATACGCATCGAATTCTCCGTATCCATCAACTTCAACCGTGCAGACCTGAGTGAACAATCGATTATACGGAATGTATTTATACTCTCCGTCTTCCATAAACTGTGCAGTTCCTTGTCCTGCTAATATCACATTCCGTGGATTCCACGAAAACTTGTACCCCCAAGGATTATCATTACTTTCGGGTGCAACCAATCCTCCGCAAAAAGAATGAAAAGAAGTTAGTTCACCACCTTGAGCATGAATGTGGTCGATCACTTTCATCGCGGAAGCATGATCAATTCCCGGATCCAAACCAACTTCATTCATAAGAATAATTCCGGAAGCTTTTGCCTCTGCATCCAATTCCCTCATTTCCTTTGAAACATAAGAGGCAGTTGCTAAGTGCTTTTTAAAACGCACGCAGTCTTTTGCAACATTCATATGCATAAATGCAGGAAGCATGGAGATCACGATATCCGCACGTTTAATTTCTTCTTCCCGCTGAACATCATTATTGATGTCAAATTGCAATGCTCTTGCATTTGCATGTCCCGCTGTTTTTTGTAAAACAAGATCAAGTGATACATCACCGATTGTGACATTCCAGTTTTCTTTAACAGAATGATTCAACAAGTATTTTATCAGGGAAGATGCTGAACGACCTGCGCCAATTACCAATATATTTTTCATAAAAATCCGGAATTTATTGCGAAGATAACAAGAGTCTTTTGAAAATATGAAAAATAGAATGAAACATTTATTATATATAAAATCTCCTTAGCCGGTAAATATTTTTTTTCGATTGTAATTCAGGAAGAACCGCAATCATCAAAAGCAGTATTTACAATAGACAACAGGTAATTTATTGCAAACACCGTCCTCCTACTTAACACCATTAATAAACCTGGAAAGTTGAAATACAGATTATTTTCGGACATTTGTTCCGCATTGGCATAAGATTTGAAAATGCTCTTTTAAAATATAAAAAAACAAAGCCTTATGAAAACATTTTTTACTTCATTCATTCTTTCGGTATTATTTATCCAGGGTATGAGCGCGCAGAACAACAATCTGATCATTTATTCACAGGAAGGATTACAATTCACTGTTATATTAAATGGCATCCGTCAGAATCCAAAGCCGGAAACAAATGTTAAGATCACCGGATTGAATGCACCCAACTACCAGGTGAAAATTATTTTCGCCAACAACTCTTTAGATATTGATCAAAATGCATATTTGATGGATGGTGGTGTCACAACAACCAATACGGAATATACTTACGGAATCATTAATGTAAAAGGAAAATATAAGTTACGCTACAGAAGTGCTGCACCGATTGCAGGATCAAACCCGGAAAGCAATCCTCAACAAACTGTTGTTGTTTACAGTCAGGTGAATACAATAGGCGCAACAAGTACCACAACAAACACAAGCACCAATACGACCAATACGGTTGGAAATACTGCCGAAAACGGAGCAACTGTTGGAATTACATTAAACGGAGTTGGAATGAATGTGAATGTTAGCGGTGATACCGAAATGTCTACGAACACGACCACTACAACAACTACATCTACAACCACTTCATCAAGTGGAACAAACAACAATAATTCAACCTATGTATTGCAGGGCTACAACGGAATATATGGCTGTCCGGCACCAATGAGCGGTTCTGATTTCCAAACCGCTAAAAACTCAATTACATCAAAAGGATTTGACGAAAGCCGTTTGATCCTTGCGAAACAGATCATCGGGAGCAACTGTTTGTTATGTAAACAAATAAAAGAATTAATGCAACTGATGAGTTTTGAAGAAACGAAATTAGAGCTTGCAAAATTTGCATGGCACCACAACCTCGATAAAGGAAATTACTATCAGTTGAATGATGCATTTGGTTTTGAATCATCAATCGAAGAGTTAAATCAGTATACACAAACGCACTAGATCAATTTTAAAATAAAAAGACGTGTCAAAATCCTGATAGTTATCCGGACGTTGACACGTCTTTTTTTGTACCTTTGCAGGATGAAAAAACGCTTTTTAGTATTCAGTGGATTTTCGGGTGCAATAGGTGTTGCTTTAGGCGCAATGGCTGCACATTTTCTGAAATCTAAATTAGAAACCGGCTTAATAACAGAAGCCAATCTTCAGGCATTTGAAACGGCAGCCAAGTACCAACTCTTTCATAGCTTAGCCCTTCTTGCATTAGCGGCCTTCATCGATCATTTCAACGAGAAACTGATCGCGAAAGCAGGTTATTGTTTCATGGCCGGCATTGTTCTATTTTCAGGCTCCTTATATTTGTTGACAACAGCAAAATTGATGGGACTTTCAGACATGCGCTGGCTTGGACCAATCACTCCGATTGGAGGATTATTTTTAATCACGGGT
>JBILYL010000181.1:0-5782 GCA_044377775.1 Bacteroidia bacterium | reverse complement strand
CAACAACAATCTGTCAGCAGTATCTTTTAATCGTTTAATAACTTTTGAAGAATCAATTGGTCTGATTTCAACTATACGAACATCAGCTCTGGCGGCACGCTTTTTTAATTCCTCTAACTTTCTTGCTTTAACATCCAAAGCAATGATCCGTCCTTTATTTTTCATCAAGGAAGCCAAATGCAATGTTTTACCACCCGCTCCGGCACAAGCATCAACTACCCGCATCCCCGGTTGAACATTTAAAAATTCTGATACCATTTGTGAAGAGGCATCCTGAACTTCAAATAATCCTTTGTGAAAAGCTTCTGTTCTGAAAACGTTACGCTGAAACTTTAATTCAACAGCATCGGGCGACCAGGAGATCAACGTACTTTCGGTGATTCCTTCTTCTTCTAAGGTTGTTTGTAATTCCTTAGGATTAGTTTTTAAGGAGTTCGCTCTTAATACAGTTGTCGGTCGTTGATTCAACGCACGAATAACTTTATCCCAATCTTTCCCGATTTCTTTTTCACCGATCTCGTCCAACCAATCAGGAATAGATTCTCTTATTTTTCTGATCTTATGAAACTTCTCCAGCTGTGATATGATCTTCTTTTCATTCAGTCCTTTAAAATAATTACTCTCAGGCAGACCATATCCATCAAAAACCAAATATGTACCAAAAATCATCCAAAGATTACGGTCAGACAATTTAGCTCCTGCCTCCATTCCAGATGAAACAAATAACAATCGCCAGTTACGAACCATGTCATAGGTAACATCGGAAACAAAACCTCGTTCCTTAACATCCCAATACTTGTTTGCCTTCATCACTTTTTCAATTGCTTTATCAGCATATTCGTTTTTCTCGAAAATGTCTTTCAACGCATTGAAGATTGCCTTAATATGAAAGGAGTGGTGTTTTAAATAAAATTCTTTAGCCATGGTACAAATATACTATTAATCATTAAGTATATAGCAAAAACCATCTGTCAGAAAATTTCAAACTCTGGGGATAAAAGAAAAGAAATGCCATGTAAACACGGTAAGATAAATTACCCTTTTTTCTTAGAAATTGATCTCAACTCTTTTCCAATACCGATAAATGTAAAATGGTTGAGAGGAAATTCAAAAAACACATGCAACATACTCAATAGGAATAATGCATAAAAACCGATCTTATAACTAAATATATATAAAGCTACGGATACAATCCACAAGATGATTATAACAGTCATTCTTTGTTTTGATACCTCATTCCACTTTATAACTGTTGTTTTCGAAAACCAATTTAAATAATGATAGGTATATGCAAAAGCAATAAAGCGCATGATTGCAAGTGCTTTGGGGGCGTAGTACAAGGAATCATCGTTACTCGCCATTTCACCAAATCCAAATGTATTATATAAGGAGATGTTCAATAATTTAAAAAAAGAATATGCCTTTTTACCATATTCGGTAACTGCTATTCCAAAATTATCGGGGATATACACAAAACAGACAATTGCACAAAGGATAAAAACAATCAAAGAGATCATTCCCGAAACGCTTTTAGATTTTAAAGCTCCGAACAAAATAAATCCTCCCGTAAAAAAGTAAACATGAATGATAGTCGGAAGCCAAATCGCAAAAAGTAAGAATGGAAAATCAGGATATTTGTTAAAGCTGAAAATCATGGATACCATAAATGCTAAAACAACAAACATGAGTTTTATTCCTGTTTTTTGGGTAAACAACAGAACCAATGCATAAATAAATCCTGAAAAAAGAAAGCTGGCAATAAACGAATTGATCTTTGAATGCGCATTAAACATACCGATGGTGATCACAACTACCATCAAGACAAAGATCCATATATCACTTTTTGATTTAATGAAGTAGTTTTTCTTTTCCAACCATGAAATTTCTGTCAGATAATGCAAGGGACCCAAAACAGCATAAGAGAATAAAAAAACTTCAAAGGGCAAAACATAAGCAGCAATTAAACTGATAAGCATCAAAAAAATATTGATGTTATTGATTCCATTGTTTGTTGTCAATTTTGAAAAAAGGCCTGATGTGCTATTCATTGATTACATTTTTATTACTGAAATTCATTTTTGTTCCGGAAGTAAAATTTGTCAATCCAAGGCTATTCTGTCTTTTCCATCAAAATATGGCGACTGAACAGAAAGTACTTTCACAGGGGATCCGGAAGTGACTTTTAAAGAATGTGGTGTATTCTTAGGAATAAATACTACATCGCCCTTTTTTACCTTAATACTCTTATTGCCAAGTAACATTTCCCCTTCACCATCCAAAATGTATACATTTTCGGTGTGCAATGCATGTTTATGCGTTTTTACCTCATTTTTAATAAAGATAACAAAACTACTACTCAGGGAATCGGAGCCAATTGTTCTGATATATATATTGTCGTATGCTGAAGCTGCTTGTATTGTATCCAGAGATTGATTTTGTGCTGAAGCGAAAACAGGAAAGAGTAATATTAATATGTATAAGTTTTTCATTTTGAAAACGATGACACACAAATATATCAAAATGCAGGCATATAGAAATAGGATTTTCCCACAAATCGGATTATATTTGGTATACCATGAAAAAGTTAGTCTTTTTTACATTTAGTATTTTTAGTTGTTTGATTGCATATACTCAAGATGCACATTTCTCCCAATATCATAATTCCAGAATTTATACCAATCCGGCTTTTGTTGGAACAGACAGCACAATAAATATTGCATTGAATGGTAGGATACAATGGCCAAAAATTGACCCTTACCAAAGCCTTAATTTTTCAGCAGATAAATACATTCATGCATTAAGAGGCGGGATCGGATTAAATTATCTTTACGATTATCAAATGCAAGGAGTATATATCAAAACAAGGATCGATTTCAATTATGCACCCCATTTCGAATTGTTCAAACACAAATTGGTTATTCAACCGGGAATTCAAATTTCCTATTTTCAAAACTCGGTTGATTTCAGTAAACTAACGTTTGGTGACCAGATTGATGCAAGAAGAGGGTTTGTGTATAATACTAATGAAGTATATGGACAAGGAACCATTTCGGGCATCGATCTTTCTGCAGGACTATTATTATATACAGATAGATGTTTCGGAGGGTTTGCTTTTCATCATTTAACTGAACCAAATGAAGGAATTGTTGGACCAAGCAAACTTCCTTTAAAAATTACGGTTCATACTGGAGCTAATTTAAGCTTCGAAAAGGATTCCGCTCGTAAATTCATTTTGTCCCCCACACTATTATATATGCAGCAACAAGATTTTCAAATGTTCCTTCCTGGAATAACTGCAAAGTATAAATGTATTTCAATTGGATTGAGCTACAGAAACAAAGATGCCTTTATCACAACCCTTGCATTTCAAAATCGTTTTTTAAGAGTTGGTTATTCATACGATTATACAACCTCTAAATTAGGAAACGAATACACCGGAGGGGCGCACGAGGTTGGAGTGACTTACTTTATGAACTTCAAAAAGAAAAAGGGCAGAATAAAAACTTTGCGTCTGATTTAATTATTTATAGAGCATCACCGTTCCTGTATATTCATAGTTTACACCATAAATATCGCTCACCATTAATTGATAAGAGTAGGCTCCCATTTGAACAATATAGCCACTACCATTTACTCTTCCATTCCAACTTTTAGCTCGATCAGTCGTTTCAAAAATTATTTCACCAGTTTTATTGTAAACACGAAAGTGATTTAAATTATAATTTTCTCCCACAGGTTTAAAAACATCATTAATTCCATCTGCAACAGGAGTAAATGCATTTGGAAAATAAACGGAATATAATGTATCAGCTGAACCACTTAATTTATACCAATGCTCATACGTAATATGTTCATCCGGATTGTATGGTTCCTCCTTATTACAAGAAGATAAAAAGAGAATGATAGTTATGAAAAAGAGTAGGTTTTTCATTTGGGTTTGGTGTTATACAAATATAGTTTTTTATTCTAATTTCGCCAAGTGAAAAGCAAAATGCCATATTATCATAAAGCTACGGAACGCATCTTTAAAAATGCCAAAGAGCTTCGCAGGAATCAAACTCCAGCAGAAGAACTCTTATGGAAAATTTTGCGCAGTCATAAATTAAATGGATTAAAATTTAGAAGGCAACATCCAGTAAGTTGGTTCATAGCAGATTTCTATTGTCACGAACTAAAGTTGATCATTGAACTTGATGGTGGAATTCATTTATTAGAAGAAGTAAAAGCCTACGATATTAAGCGGGAAGAAAAATTAAGAGCGTTGGGATTAACTGTGATACGTTTTAAAAATGAGCAAGTATATACGGAACCGGAGGTTATTTTAAATAGTGTTTTGGAGTTGCGAGGGGCGTAGCGCCCTCTCCCTTTATCCCTCTCCCTTAAGGAGAGGGGCGGGACGTATTTCAATTGCGATGAAAATACAACTTCGCAACACACCCTTCTCCTGCGGGAGAAGGGCCAGGGTTGAGGGCACTACTTCCCTACTTTAACTCTGATCCCTTCTGAGTTACTCGAAAACTCCGGAGCATACATACATTGTATTGAAGTGATGCCGTTTGAAAAATTACCGTTGTGTGTCACCACTAATGGATATTCAAAAACATATGTTCCTTTCGGCAATCGGTCGAAGAAGAAATTAGTTGCCGCATCTCTGGTACTTTCATAATATCCCAATCCATCTTGCCACTTGTAGGTTGAAATCACGTTTGTTGGTTCGAAACCTGATGCGCGCATATCTTTCATCTGCACATATTCCATATCTCTATCCACCCGCAACTCAATTCTCACTTTTATTTTATCTCCCACCTTTAAAAGTGTCTTTTCAGAAATCGGTTCGATCACGGGACCCGCATCTGTATTTTTTTGCAAGAACAATTGCTTTTTCAAAACCAATGGTGTTTTTGATGGAGTGATCTTATCCAGCTGTTCAAAATATTGCCAATAAACTGCACCCCAACTTACACCTTCATCTTTTTTCACTATAGTAACTTCACCCATATTTGGTTTAACATCTCCTCCACTCCAGGATGTTTTGAAATATCCTGTACCAGCCTCTTGTTTCACATCGGGCATTTTCTTCGGATCGATTTTGATATTCCCCATCGTGATCTCCACATTGCTTTCCGTTGAAAGCCAATCGGTTCCTCTTAACAACAATGCATAAACCGCTTCAGTGGTTGCTTTTGTAGTTTTCCAATCCTGTGTTTGTTTTGATTTCAGCAACCACACCTTCATATCGTCTACTGATTTTTTATCATTATTGATTTCATCAAACGCTTCTATCAATAGCGCTTGTGCTTCTATCGGAGCCTGATACCAATAATAACCTCCGTAGTTTTCTTTCCAATACATTCCCATCTCTTCACTATTAAGGGAATTTTCTTTGATGGATTTCAAAATATCTTTCGGGGTCACTTTATCATCATAACGATTCAATGCTAAAGCAATCATCCCTTGCATGTATCTACCGTTATCTAACCAATATTTTTTCGCCTGTCCTTTATAATAATCGAATGCTTTTTGATTTCTATTTTCGATCGTTACATCTTTAAAATAGCTGCGCGCATATAAATACTGTATTTGAGAATAACTTAAGTGGTTCTTATCAATATTGATCTTATCGTGTTTCAAGATCCATTCATAATCTTCACGGATTCGATTATCCAGATACCTCGCTCCGTCCTTAACCATCTTCCAGACTTTTGCATCCTCGCGTATATTTTTCACTCCCAATTTATCAAGATGGCCCATTCCCGTTACAATATGCTGAGTGATGTAACGG